>NZ_QRQB01000010.1:0-67110 GCF_003475785.1 Coprobacillus sp. AF33-1AC
TAACAAATTTTAAAAAGACTGTCGATAGTCAATTTGTCAACAGTCTGCGAGAAATAGTCAAAACTATTTCTCTTTTTTTTGCTCATTTATTTCCTTGGAAATATGAATATAGACATAAGTCAATAAATAATATACAATATTTTATAATGAAAAAATTAACGAAGATTCTTTTAAACATAAGGTATACCAAGACTCTTAAATTTTGTCCATTTGTCCAAGTGACAAACTTCAAATTCAATAAATTGTAACTGTATGTAAGGGCTTGTATAGTAAGAATTGTAAAGAGAACAACTACAGAAAGGACAAAGGAAAATGAAAGAAAAAGTACAAAAATTTGGTCGTACATTAAGTGCGATGGTGATGCCAAATATTGCTGTTTTCATTGCTTGGGGTTTAATTGCCTCGTTCTTTATTGCTAATGGATGGTTTCCTAATAAAACACTGGCAGCATTAGTAGAACCAATGAATAAGTTCCTCTTACCAATTCTTATTGCCTATACAGGAGGTCATAATGTCTATGGTCAAAGAGGTGGAATCGTTGGAGCGATTATGGCAATAGGAGTCTTAGTAGGAGCACCTATTCCTATGTTTATTGGAGCCATGATTGCAGGACCATTAGGAGCCTATTTAATGAAAAAAGTAGATGGTGTTTTAAAAGACCATACACCTCAAGGCTTTGAAATGTTAGTCAATAACTTTTCAGCAGGAATCTTAGGATTCATTCTAGCAATAATTGGTTGTCTAGCAATTAACCCAGCATGTATTGCATTGAATGATGTTTTATACTCAGGGGTTCACTTCTTTGTAAAACATGGTTTATTACCACTGTTATCAATTATTGTTGAACCAGCTAAAGTATTATTCTTAAATAATGCAATTAATCATGGAATCTTTTCACCAATTGGAATTCAAGAAGCAGCCGCAACTGGAAAATCAATTTTCTATTTAATAGAATCTAATCCGGGACCTGGTTTAGGAATCTTATTAGCTTATTGTTTCTTTGGTAAAGGATCATCTAAAGCATCCGCTCCAGGAGCAGCTATTATTCATTTCTTCGGTGGAATTCACGAAATCTATTTTCCATATATTTTAATGAATCCATTATTGTTAATTGCTGCGATAGCCGGTGGAGCAACAGGAATCTTAATTAATACAATTTTTAATTCAGGACTTGTTTCGGCAGCATCTCCAGGAAGCATCATTGCTATATTAGGAATGTGTTCATCTGATAGTTATTTAGGTGTGATTATCAGTGTCGTTGCCGCTACAGCCGTATCTTTCTTTGTTGGATCATTTATCTTAAAGATTTCCAAAAGTGAAGATGAAGATTTAGAAGAAGCAAAAGAAAGAATGGAAAGTATGAAAAATAAACCTGAAGAAAAAGTTGCTTATAATCAATTAAGAAAAATTGTTTTCGCCTGTGATGCCGGAATGGGATCAAGTGCTATGGGTGCAACAATCTTAACAAAAAAATTAAAAGCAGCCGGAATTGATGTTGATGTACCACATTATGCTATCAACGATATTCCTCAAGATACAGAAGTCGTTGTAACTCATCAATCATTAGTTGAACGAGTTAACAATTTACTTCCAAATGTTGTTGTATTCCCTATTACTAATTTTATGGGTGGTAGTGAATATGATGAAATTGTAGAAAAGTTAAAATAGGAGGATAAGAATATGTATTCATCTCGACAAGCAAAAATTATCATGTTTTATTTATGCAGGGATGAGTACGTCACTTATCAAGAAATATCAAAAGAATTACAAATCAGCTCAAGAACAATAATGAGAGAATTAAATCAAATCAAGGACTCTTTACAAAAAAATCATTTACAAATTCATTCCTTAAAAGGAAAAGGTATTCGTCTTATTGGTGAGGATGCTGATAAACAAAATTTAATGATGGATATCCAAGGATCAAAAATTGATTACATGGATAAAGAAGAAAGACAAGAACTCTTATCTTTAGAACTATTAAGAAATAAAGAAATCCAAAAACTATTTTATTACAGTAACAAATTTCAAGTATCAGAGGCGACTATATCACATGATTTAGATGATCTTGAAACATTCTTTAAAACATACCACATACAGCTAATTAGAAGACCTGGATATGGAGTTGGTGTCACTGGTGATGAAACGCATATTCGTCAAGCTATTTCAGTTATTATTAATAAAACAGTACAAAGGCAAATTGTTGATATTGACTTTGATCGCTATGATATCGAAGATGTAACAAATAATATTCTTTCAAGCCAGAATAATCCAGGACTTAAAAAACTTATCGACACTCAAATACTAACAAAAATACTCGAAGTCTTTAAAGCACATCATGAAGAATTAGAACTTGATACTATCGCTAAAAGCTCATATATGGGATTACTTATACATCTCATGATTGCAGTCAATAGAATTCAAGAAAATAGGCCAATGAGTGATAATCAAGAAATCTATAATCTTATCAATGATGAAAATGCTTATGCAAAAGCTAAAAAATTAATGACTTATCTATCTCAAGCATTTGATATTACTTTTGAAAAGACGGAATGTGCATTTATTGCTATTCATCTACAAACAGCGAAACCTGCTGTTATTGATCAAGAATCTTCAACAGAAGAATATAGTGATATCATTTATAAAATGCTGATGGTTTTTAATGAAGCAGGCTATAACTTACTATCAGATTATGAATTATATCAAAGTTTAACTGCTCATTTAAAACCAGCCCTTATTCGTTTAGAATACGGTTTACCTATATATAATCCAATGTTAAAAGAAATCAAAGAAAACTTTACTGAAATATTTAACATTACTAAACAAGCCAGTCGTGTTATTGAAAGTACATATCATCATGCTATGAATGATGATGAAATCGGTTATTTAGCCTTACACTTTGCAGCCGGTATTGAAAGATATAAAACTACACATTTAAGACCTATACAAGTGGGTGTTATTTGTAGTAGTGGTATTGGTTTATCATCTTTATTGATTGCAAGAATAAAAAGAATCGTTGATTACAATGTGCATCTTGTTCCATTATCAATCACTGATATTGAAACAAGTCAATGCGAATTATTAATTTCTACATTTGATATTGAAAATACATTATACGTGACGCCTTTGCTTAATCAAAATGATGTCGTTTCTATTTTAAAAGCCATAGAAGAAAAAAGAAAACATAAGCAAGTAAAACAAACAAAAAAAGAAAAATATGACTTATTAGAAATTGCTGAAACAATCAAAAATATAATTCAACAAATGAAACTGATCATTTTAAATGCTAATACAAACAAATATGATCTTATTCTTTCAGGATGTAAGCAAGTTACTCAAAACCCTATACTCATTCAACAAATCTTAAAAAGAGAAGAAAAAGGAAGTAATATTTATCATTCATTTCATTTTGCTTTATTACATACAACAACTTCTCTTGTTAATGATTGTATCGTCCATATTATTCAACCTGACCAACACTATTTCATAAATGAAGAACTTCATGATATTGAAATAGCACTCCTTATGCTTATCCCTGAAAATGGTAAAGAATATCAAAAAAGATTAATGTCATATATATCAGCCCAACTATTAGAAAATGCAGAATTTATAAAACAATTACACGATCATAATGAAAATCAAATAAAAGAAATGTTTAACACATTACTTCAAAACTGGATGTTAGATTATATAAAGGAGGAAGAAAAAATTGGCACATATTAATGTTTACTTTGCCTGCGATGCAGGAATGGGATCAAGTGCCCTAGGAGCAACCCTATTAAAAAAATTTGTTAACCGTGAGATATTTGTTTCCAATTGCTCAGTGTATCATATCCCTTTAAATTGTAATATTGTTATATGTCAAAAAAGCTTACTTCAACAAATAGATAGAAAGTATAGATTTTTAAAGATATATGAAATAGATAATTTTCTTGATGAAAAAAGACTTCAATTTATATCAAAGGAGATTATGGAAATGGTAGATACAAATCAGATTCTAGCAAAAGAATCAATTATTCTTGACTGCTCATCATGTACAAGTGATGAAGCCATTACGGCAGTAGGAAAACTATTAGTAGAAAAAGGATACGTAGAAGAACCTTATATTGAGGGAATGTTAAAAAGAGATCATGATTTAACAACTTATATAGGTAATGATTTAGCTATTCCTCATGGAGAATACGATGTAAAAGATTATGTAAAAACAACAGGTATGGCTGTGATGATTTATCCTGATGGTGTGGAATGGAATGGCAATAAAGCAAGAATCGTTATTGGTATTGCTGCTAATGGTGATGCCCATATGGAAATTCTATCCAATATAGCTTTAAAATTATGTGATATGGATACAGTAAATCAAATTGTAGAATCAAAAGATATTAATTATATCTATGATGTTCTAACAAAGGAATAATAAAATGATTATTACAGTAACTTTAAATCCAGCAATTGATAAAACTGCACAAGTCACAAAAATGGTTTGTAATGGATTAAACCGTTTAGACAATGTGATGTTGGATGTTGGTGGTAAAGGAATTAATGTTTCTAAAGCCATCAAAGAATTAAAAGGAGAATCAATCTGTACTGGATTTGTTGCTGGTGATAATGGTGTTTGGATTGAAAAGAAATTAGATGAATTAGGATTAAAGTATGACTTCAAACATGTTGAAGGAAATACAAGAATGAATCTAAAAGTTTTAGACGAAGATATGAACTTGACAGAGCTAAATGAAATCGGAACAGAAATTAAATCTGATGATTTATTAGCGATGAAAAAACAATTATTAGAAATGACTTTACCGGGAGATATTGTTGTCTTGTCTGGAAGTGTTCCTAAAGGTGTACCTCAAGATATTTATAAAGAATTAACACAGTTATTAAAAGATAAAGGAGCTAAAGTCATTTTAGATGCTGATGGTGATTTATTTACCGCAGGTATTGAAGCAGGACCACATTTAATAAAACCTAATAAATATGAATTATGTAAATACTTTGAATTAAGTGAAGATGTCAATGATGTTGAATTAATCGACCATGCTAAAAAACTATTATACAAAGGTATTGAAATGGTTGTGATTTCACTTGGAGCTGATGGTGCTATCTTCATTACTCATAATGAAGTAGCACGTGTAAAAGGTTTAAAAATTACACCACATTCTTCAGTAGGTGCAGGAGATTCCATGGTTGGTGCATTAGCTTATGGAATTGATCACGATTTTGAATTAGTTCGTTTAATTAAATGGGCAGTAGCTACATCAGCAGGAGCTGTGATGACAAAGGGAACAAAAGCCCCACATATTTCAGTTATTGAAAAATTAGTCAATGAAGTATCTATAGAGTTTAAATAATAAGGAGACAAACATAATGAAAACAAGAGCAGTACGTTTATATGACGTTGATGATATTAGATTAGAAGAATTTGAATTACCAGAAATTAAAGATGATGAAATCTTAGTAAAAGTCGTATCTGACAGTATTTGTATGTCAACATATAAAACTGTAAAACAAGGAGCAAAACATAAACGTGTTCCTAATGATGTTTATGATAATCCAATTATTATTGGTCATGAATTTGCTGGAGATATCGTAAAAGTAGGAAAAAAATGGCAAGATAAATTTAAACCAGGACAAAAATTCGCCCAACAACCTGCCATTCCAGGACAAATGGAATCACCAGGTTATTCTTATAGATGGTGTGGAGGAGATACAGAATATTGTATTTTCCCTAATGATATTATTGAAGCTGGTTGTTTATGGACATTTGAAGGAGATAGCTACTTTGCTGCTTCTGTAGCAGAACCTATGTGTTGTGTTATTTCTGGATTCCACAGTCATTATCATACTGTACCAGGATGTTATGATCATGTTATGGGTACTAAAAAAGATGGTGATATCATTATTTTAGGTGGTTGTGGACCAATGGGATTAGGTGCTGTAAGCTATTCATTAACTTATGAAAATAAACCTAAACGTGTTGTTGTTACAGATATTGATGACGCTAAAATTGCTCGTGCTCGTTCAGTTATTTCGGAAGAATATGCAGCGAGTCATGGTGTAGAATTACATTATGTCAATACAGCAAAAATGGATGATCCAGTTAAAGAATTGATGGCTATAACAGGTGGTAAAGGATATGATGATGTTTATGTTTATGTACCTATTCCAGCAGTATGTGAAATGGGAGATCAATTACTTGCATATGATGGAAACATCAACTTATTTGCTGGACCTACAGATGCTAAGTTTGCTGCACCAATGAATTTATATAATTGTCATTATTCAAGACATCGTATTTTAGGAAGTACCGGTGGAACAATTGATGATATGAAAGAAGCAATTGATAAAGATGCTCAAGGTTTAATTCAAACTGCTGTTATGATTACTCATATTGGTGGTTTAGATGCTGTAGTTGAAACAACAAAGAACTTACCAACTATTCCTGGAGGTAAAAAATTAATTTATACTCATATTAATATGCCTTTAACAGCAATTGCTGATTTTGAAGAATTAGGAAAAACTGATCCTTTATTCAAACAACTTGCTGATGCTGTAAGTAAAACAAATGGTTTATGGAATAGTGAAGCAGAAAAAATCTTATTAAATGCCAAACAATAAAAGGACTCATCAGTCCTTTTTTCATAAACAAAAGTTTAAATTTAAATGAAAATCAAGATTTATATTTACAGGTGATATGATAAAAGAAGACATGATAAAAAGCATAATATAAAGGAGATGGTTTTAAGTTATATGAAAACAATGGAAGATAAATATATGGCACTTTTAAATAAAGAATATCCTACAGATTCTATTATTATTCAAGAAATAATTAAACTAGAATCAATCTTAAATCTTCCTAAGGGAACAGAACATTATATCTCTGACTTACATGGTGAATATGATGCTTTTAAACATTTAATGAATAATTGTTCAGGAGTCATTAAAGAAAAAGTCATTTTTCTTTTTCAAAAAGAAATGAGTAATCAAGAGATTAATGATTTTTGTCAATTAATCTATTATCCAGATCTATATTTACCTAAAAAGGAAACGAATGAATGGTACTGTCAATGTTTATTAAGACTAATTCGACTAGCACGTTATATTACTTCAAAATATACAAGAACAACAATTAGAAATTATCTTCAACAAGATTATGCCGATATTATTGATGAATTAATTCATGCTCAATTAGATGAAATGGATCAAAAATATATTTATCATTTAAAGATTATTAATATGATTATTGAACTTCACCAACAAGATGATTTTATAAAAACAATCATTAAATTAATTAAACACTTTGCCGTCGATAAATTACATATTTTAGGTGATCTTTATGATCGTGGGAAAAATCCTCATAAAATCATTAATGATTTAATAGAGTATAAAAGAGTAGACATTCAATGGGGTAATCATGATATCTTATGGATGGGAGCGTATCTTGGTCAAGAGGCTTGTATTGTAACTGTGGTCAAAAATTGTGTTCATTATCAAAATTTAGCTTTGTTAGAGAGATACTATGGTATTCCCTTAAGAAATTTAATGTTAGAAGCAACGAAGTGTTATCCTCAAAAAGAAACGAATAAAGCTATGGAGCTATATTGTTTAGAATTAATCAAGCAATGTGAATTAAAACTCATTAAGCAATATCCTCATTGGCATATGGAATATCGTATTCAAAACCAAAATCCAGCTCATCTATCACCATCACAAATAGCCATTATTAAAGAATTAAAACATAGTTTTACTCGTAGTATGCCTTTAAAAAAGCATATGGACTTTATCTTTCAAAAAGGTTCGCTTTATTTAAAAACAAATCATAATTTATTATTACATGGTTGTATTCCTTTAGATGAAAATGGACAGCTTTATCAGTATCATCACTTTGATCAAATATTAAAAGGTAAAGCTTATTTTGATTATGTTGATCACTATATTAATGAATGCTATCAAAAGAAACAACAACCAGATTATTTTTGGTATTTATGGTGTGGTCAGTATTCTCCATTATGTGGCAGAAAGATTATCCTAGATCAACCAGGAATAGAATTAAAAAATAGTTATTATCACTATATTGAAGATGAAAAAATATGTCTTACATTATTAAGAGAATTTGGATTATACGGGTCAGATTGTCATATTATTAATGGACATACACCAATCAGGGTAAAAGATGGTGAAAGTCCTTTAAAAGGAAATGGAAGATTAATTATGATTGATGGTGGATTTTGTAAACAAAATCAAAAGAAAACGGGAGTAGCCGGATATACATTAATAAGCAATTCTCATGGAATGCGTTTAAAAACACATCATGTACATGTAGGGTCTTATCGTCATGATGTAGAATATGATTCAATGATTATCTATACAGCTAAAAATCAAGAATATATCAAGGATAAAAAGCGTGGATTAGAAATCATAGAACAGATGAATGATTTAAAAAAATTACTCGAATTAAAGCGTCAAAATGAAATATAAGATACCTTGCATTTCTTATTTTAATATCATATAATTAAATTAACGAAGGGGTGTTGTTTATGTGTTTGGGTATTATATTAATGTTGGTGGGAGTAAGCGTAGTTTATATGGGACTACAATATTTCAAATATGCGATGGAAGATTAATAATCTAACGAAAGTTAGATTATTTTTTTTACTTTAAATGTATGTTATGATTAAGACAAATTGTAGGTGATAAAATGAAAAAAATACAAGAAATTGTTGTTGTCGAAGGAAAAACGGATACAGCTACATTAAAACAACTTTTTGATGTAGATACTATTGAAACCCATGGTTTAGCTTTAAGTGATCAAACTTTAGAACTCATTAAAGAAGCAGGAAAAAGCAGGGGTGTGATTGTTTTAACTGATCCTGATTTTCCAGGTATGAAAATAAGAAACCAAGTAAGTGAAGTTGTACCTGATTGTAAACATGCATTTGTCGAAAAAAAGGATGCCCGTGGTAAAAAGAAATTAGGTATTGCAGAAGCGAGAAAAGAAGCGATTGTCGAAGCATTAGAAAATGTGGTCACTTTTCACCAACAACAAGAATCTATTACTTGGAAAGAATTCTTATCTTTAGATATTATTGGTGATAGTCAAAGAAGAAAACAAGTTTATCAATTATTTCATTTAGGATATGGAAATGCTAAAACATTATTTAAAAGATTAAACATGGTCGGTATCACAAAACAAGATATACAACATGCGTTAAAAAAGGAGACACAATGAAACCCATAGCAAGTATTTCAACAACTCAATATATATTAGACCACTATCATTTACAGGCTTTAAAAAAATATGGACAGAACTTTTTAATTGATGTCAATGTCGTTGAAAAAATTGTAGCCTGTGGAAATGTTGACCAAAATACTGCCGTGATTGAAGTAGGTCCCGGAATTGGGGCTTTAACTCAAATTTTATCTCAATATGCTGGTCATGTTTATAGTTATGAAATTGATGAAAGATTTAAACCGGTCTATCATGACTTTATTGATCAAGAAAAAGTGGATATTATTTTTGAAGACTTTTTAAGTAGTTCATTAGATAAAATTGAAAAGATAAAAGAGAAATATCCAAGAGTCATCTTAGTAGCTAATTTACCCTATTATATTACAACTCAAATTATTGAAAAAATTGTTTATAGTCAAGTAGCTATTGATGAAATGATTGTGATGGTACAAAAAGAAGTCGCTAAAAAGTATTGTGGTGATTATAAAAGCCCCCTTACCATGATGATTCATTATCGTGGTATGATAGAATACATGTTTACTGTATCAAAAAATGTTTTTATACCTCGACCTCATGTAGATAGTGCCATTATGAAAATATCACTTAATCGTCATTATCATCCTCAATTAAAAGAAGTATTAGATGTCAGTTTTAAACAAAGAAGAAAAACAATCTATAACAATCTAAAACAGCAATATTCACAAGCTCAAGAAATATTAGAAGCGTGTGGAATTAATGAAAAAACAAGAAGTGAACAATTAGAGATCGAAGATTTTATAAAAATCACAGATTATATAAAAGAACATAAAATATAATGGTGATGATATGAAAATTGGTGATCATGTTTGCCGTAAAAAATATGGCAAAGACATCTGTTTTGAAATAGTAGATATTAAAGATGATATTTATTATTTAAGAGGTATTGAATATCGGTTAGTTGCTGACAGTGATGAAAGTGATTTGGAAATAAAAGAGAGTAACGAACCTCATGAAGATATTCAATTAGATAATCCTCGTTGTTTAAAAGGATCAGTATTACACATTGATGGCGATCCTTACTATTTAAAAATGTGTTTAAATAAATATCATGAGTATGGAATACGCGTGATAGGTTATTATTATAAGGAAGAGGAAATAAAAGATCATATCATTCCTTTATTAGAAAAACATAAACCAGATTTATTAGTGATTACAGGTCATGATGCTTTGAAAAAAGATAGTAATCAAAAAGAAAGTCATAATTATCTTCATAGTCAAGATTATGTTCAAGCCATCATGAAAGCAAGAGAATATGAAGATGATAAAGATGCTTTAATTATTTTCGCTGGAGCATGTCAATCATACTATGAACTATTATTAGCGGCTGGAGCGAACTTTGCTTCTTCACCCGCTAGAAAAAATATTCATGCATTAGATCCGGTGGTAGTCATTTGCCAAATCGCAAATGCAAGTGTAAAGGAATATGTAGATTTAGAAAAAATTATAGATAAAACCTCGCATAAACAACTTGGTATAGGTGGTATTGATACTAGAGGCGTGGCGAGAAATTTATATCCGAGGTAACAGTTATGAAAGTAAAAGCATATGCAAAAGTGAATCTAGCTTTAGATGTTGTACGAAAAAGAGAAGATGGTTATCATGATTTAGAAATGATTATGGCACCAATTACTTTACATGATTTAATTTATGTAGATGTCATTAAAGAAGGGATAGAAATTAAATCTAATAGTAAAGTCATGCCCACAGATCAAAGAAACATTATGTATAAAGTCGCTAAACTCATGCAAGAAAGATATCATTTGAAAAAAGGAATTAAAATTTTTGTTTACAAACATATTCCTACTCAAGCAGGATTAGCGGGAGGTAGTGCTGATGGAGCAGCAATTATTAAAGCTATGAATCATTTGTTTAAATTAAATTTATCAATGGAAGAAATGGCTGCTCTAGGTAAAGAAGTAGGGGCTGATATTCCTTTTTGTATTTATGAACAAACAGCTTTTGTAGAAGGAGTAGGTGAAAAATTGCAATTTATTCAAACTCCATTTAATGCACATTTATTATTAGTTAAACCAAAAAAAGGTGTTTCTACTAAAAAAGCATTTAATCAATTAGATTTAAGTCAAGTTGTTCATCAAGATTGTCGTACAATGAAACAAGCGATAGAAAATAAAGATTATCAAGGAGTAATTGATAACTTACAAAATACCCTAGAAGGACCATCAATTAAAATGATTCCTGATATTAAAAAAATAAAAGCAGAAATGATTGAATTAGGTTTTGATGGGTCTTTAATGTCTGGTAGTGGTTCTTGTGTATTTGGACTTACTCAAGATGAAAAAGTATTAGAAGCAGGTTATGAATACTTTAAAGGAAAATACTATTTTGTTAGAAAGACAGATATTCTAAATAAATGACAAAAAGTGAGGCTTTTTGTCATGTTTTATCTTTAATTTATGTAAATATTTTGTTAGAATGTTGACCGTAGAGAGGTGACGCAATGAAAACATATGCAGTCGTTATGGCAGCCGGAAAAGGAACAAGAATGAAATCCGACAAGCCTAAAGTTGTTCATGAAGTTTTATATAAACCCATGATTTGTCATATTGTTGATGAATTAAAAGGTTTAGGCGTAGATGGTATCTACGTTATTGTAGGACATAAAGCGCAAGAAGTTGAAAAATTAGTTGATGGCGTTGAGTTTGTTTTACAAAAAGAACAGTTAGGAACTGGTCATGCTTTAATGCAAGCAAGGAGTGTTTTAGGTGATAAAGAGGGTACAACTATTGTTTTAAATGGAGATGCACCACTTATTACTAAAGAAACATTAAAGGGGTTAATTCAATATCACAATGATCATCATTTACAAGGTACAGTAATGACATGTGATTGTGATCTTGATAAGAAATTTGGTCGTATTATTAAAGAAAACGATCAAGTAACAGGAATTGTTGAATACAAAGATTGTTCACCAGAACAAATTCAAATTAAAGAAATGAATGTTGGTGAATATTGTTTTGACAACCAAGCATTATTCAAAGCATTAGAAAAAGTAACCAATGATAATGCCCAAAATGAATATTATATTACAGATGTATTAAAAATTATGAATGATGATCATTTAAATGTAGGTGGTTATAAAATTGCTGATTTAGCTGAAGTAGGTGGTATTAATGACCGCGTAGAACTTGCTGAAGCAACAAAACAATTACAACTTAAAGTCAATAAAAAACATTTACTAAATGGTGTTAACATCATTGATATTAATAATACTTATATTGGTGTTGATGTTGAAATCGGACCTGATACAACAATCGAACCAGGATGTATCATTAAAGGAAAAACAACAATTGGTAGTCATTGTCATATTGGACCATATTGTGAATTTGATAATGTAGAAATCAAAGATCATGTAGAAATTAAATTCTCAGTTATCGCTGATTCAATTATTGAAAATGGTGTTGATATTGGACCATATGCAAGACTTAGAAATCATTGTCATATCTTAGAAAATGTTCATATGGGTAACTTTGTAGAAATGAAAAAAGCCACTTTTGGTAAAGGAAGTAAAGCAGCTCATTTAAGTTACATTGGCGATGCTACTGTAGGTAGTGATGTTAATATTGGATGTGGAACAATTACAAGTAACTATGATGGAAAAAATAAATTCCAAACAGTGATTGAAGACAATGTCTTTGTCGGATGTAATTCCAATTTAGTTGCACCAGTTACTGTTGGTAAAAATGCTTTTATTGCTGCAGGATCAACAATTACTGATGAAGTTCATGAAGATGCTTTTGCTATCGCAAGAAGTAGACAAGTGAATAAAGAAGGATATAGTAAAGTATTAGAAGAAAAAAGAAATCAAATAAATAAAAAATAAAATAGAGGTAGAAAAGGAAATGAAAAACAAAATTACAGTATTTGCATTATCATCAAGTGTCAAATTAGCTAAAGACATTTGTGACAATTTAGGATGTCAATTAGGTAAATCTAAAGTTCATCATTTTGCTGATGGAGAAATCTTAGTTGAAATTGATGAATCAGTTCGTGGTAAAGATGTATTTATCGTTCAATCAACATCAAACCCAGTAACTGAAAACTTAATGGAAATTTTAGTTTTAGCTGATGCTTTAAAAAGAGCATCTGCTAAAGAAATTACAGCAATCATCCCATATTTTGGATATGCTAGACAAGATCGTAAAGCTAAACCAAGACAACCAATTACTTCAAAATTAGTTGCTGATTTACTTACAACTGCAGGAGTTAACAGAGTTGTTACTGTTGATTTACATGCAGCTCAAATTCAAGGTTTCTTCAATATTCCAGTTGATGAAATGCAAGCATTACCATTAATTAGTAATTACTTTAAAAATAAAGGTGTTGAAGATATTTGTGTTGTATCTCCAGACCATGGTGGAGCTACACGCGCTCGTAAATTAGCCGTTGCCTTAGATGCTCCAGTTGCTATTATTGATAAAAGAAGACCTAAACCTAATGTTGCTGAAATCATGGGAGTATTAGGTGATGTTAAAGGTAAAAACTGTATTATGATTGATGATATGATTGATACTGGTGGTACAATTGTTGCTGGTATTGATATGTTATTAGAAAAAGGAGCAAAAGATGTATTCGTAGCATGTACTCACCCAGTATTCTCTGGACCTGCTGTAGAAAGATTAAAAACATCTGCTGCTAAAGAAGTTGTTGTTACAGATACAATTATTCTACCAGAAGAAAAAACATTCGATAAATTACATGTTGTATCAGTAGCTGCATTACTTGCTAAAACAATTGAAAGTATTGAAAATAACTTACCAGTAAGTGATGTATTTAAAGAATTTGATTTCGAAAAATAATAGATATGAAAAGTCCAGAATTTCTGGACTTTTCTTTTTTTAAAATATGTTTCATTCACGAAACATATTTTTTTATTACAGATTATTAATATATGAGTAATTTTGTTACATATGTGA
This sequence comes from Coprobacillus sp. AF33-1AC, assembly GCF_003475785.1. Classification (NCBI taxonomy): domain Bacteria; kingdom Bacillati; phylum Bacillota; class Erysipelotrichia; order Erysipelotrichales; family Coprobacillaceae; genus Coprobacillus; species Coprobacillus sp. AF33-1AC. The sequence continues at coordinate 14,197 of NZ_QRQB01000010.1, forward strand.
AACAAAATCACTCATTGAAATATCTATTAAGGATGATAAACTGTCTATAGTTAGTTTACGCTAACTGTAGGGAGGAAGAAAATGAAAAAATTATCAAGTCTTATTTTATCATTCATGTTGATGTTTGGTATACAATTAACAAGTTTGAATACTGTTTGTGCAGCAGTAGATTTAACTAAAGAGGGAACTTATACAGTAGATGTGGATTTATGGAATGAAACCAAAGATCAAGCATCTATGGCTGCAGGAGCTTTAGAAAAACAAGCTAGGATAGTAGTAAAAGATGGAAAAACTACAATGTACTTAACTGGTAAGGAAATGAGGATGGGGACAATTACTGCTTGGTTACAAGAATTATACATAGGATCAATGCAATCTAATTATCATGACCATAGTGCAACCGTGGAAAGTCGTGATGAACAAGGAAATCCAACATTGTGGTCATTTGAATTACCACATCAAGAAGAATATATTTCAGTAGTGATGAATCCACATGTAGCAATGATGGGAAATATGGATTTAGGTGCTCGAATTAAAGTTAATTATAATACTTTAAAATATGTTGAATCGGTGAATCCTGAAGAACCAGAACAACCTCATCAACCAACAACAGAACCTAAAAATGAGCAAACAAATAAAACTGAAGAGAATCCAGTAACACCTACAACAGTAGGTCAACAATCATCCACTGTTAATCAAAAATCAAAAGCAGTACAAACTGGGGATCAACAATCAATTGGATTATTTATCAGTTTAATGCTAGTATCATTAGTTTTTGCAGGATACACAATAAAAAAAGAATTATGTAAATAGGATAATGGGGCATAACAAAATGCCTCATTGTTTATTTGAATGGAGGAAAAATGAAAATAAAAGTCGCATCTTTATTATTTATATTCATGTTACTTATGCCAACACCAGTCTATGGATTCAATGATGGTGCATATTTAGTAACACGTACAACCAGTTATGTTAATCCACTTACAGGTCAAACTGAAGATGGAGGAACAAATATTACGTTAGGTGATAGTATGGTCTCAAATATTGTTGAAAATCAACTTTTAATTGAACAAACAGGAGAAAAATACTATATCACCATTGGACTAGGATTAGCGTCAAATGTAAAAAATGTTCGTTTTAAAATCATGAATAGTCTAGGAACATTTTCTTCTGTGGGGAGTAGTCAAACTGGAAGTTCTAGTGCTAACGGAGATACTGTCAATCATTATCGTATTCAAGTAAGCTCTTTAGATGTATATATTAGTCCTATTATTTATGTTTCACCAATGGCAAGAGATGTTCAATTTTTTATTAAGCCACATATTGAATCGGCAACACCGGGAACAGGAATTTATAAAAGTCAAATGATACCATCAAATCAAAATACAAGCTCAACTGAGGCAATACAACAAAAGACAAACAATGAAACAAGTACGAAAAATACAAATTCTGTTAATAAAAACACAGATACAGTTCAAGAACAACAAACAGAAAATCAAGTTGAACATGTAACAGTTGGGACTATCTCTAAAGAATCCTTATTAGAAGGACAAGGCTTAAAAAGTTATTTATTTGATCAAAATGGTAAAATAAATACCAAGCTAAAGTTAACACAAAAGAACTTGAAGAAATCCAAGCAAGAATCTAAACAAAAATCATTTCATTATGAATGGCTGATAGGAGTTGTACTTGTTATTATGGGAGGAATTATTTATGTTAAAAAAATTAAAAAATAGTTTACTCATATTATGTTTAATGATCGTAACAACAGGTTGTGTCAACCAAAATCAAGAAACTCACAGTCAACAAGTAAAACTTGTTTCAACATCAATAGCTATCAGTGAAATATTAGTATCTTTGAATATTTCTAAAGACCAAGTTGTAGGTATCCCTGAAACACAGTCATATAGCATACCTAAACGATATCAAAAGGCTACAAAAATAGGAACAGCAATGTCACCGGATATGGAAAAGTTGTCTCAATTAAAGCCAGATTTAATATTAAGTCCACAATCATTAGAAGGGGATTTAGCAAAGAAATATAAAAAATTAAAGTTAAATTCAAGTTTTGTTAATTTAAATAGTCTATCAGGAATGTATAAAAGTATTCAAGAATTAGGAAAACTATTAAATCATGAAAAGCAAGCATATCAATTAATTAATGAATATGTTGATTATATGACAGCTTTTAGAGAAAAACATCAAGACCAACAAAGCCCTCGAGTTCTTATTTTAATGGGGTTACCAGGAGGAAGTTATGTCGTTGCTACTGAATCAAGTTATGTAGGAGATCTTGTTAGACTAGCAGGGGGAACGAATATATATGGTAGTGGTGATGGTCAAGACTTTATTAACGTCAGTGTTGAAGACATGTTAAAACAAAATCCAGATATTATATTAAGAACCTCACATGCTATGCCACAGCAGGTTCAAGAATACTTTAAACAAGAATTCCAAAATAATGGAGCATGGTCACAATTTGAAGCGGTTAAAAATCAAAAAGTTTATGATTTAAATCATAAATATTTTGGAATGAGTGCTAATTTTAATTACCAAAAAGGATTAGAATCATTAGAGGATATACTATATGAAGCCAATTAAAAGACATCCTTATTTATTAATGACAATACTATTAATAGTATTGATTGTATGTTTTTTTATCGCTATTAATTTAGGCTCAATTAAAGTTTCGTTTGTTCAGTTGCTTAAAGGATTATTTATCGAATACGATCAACAAGTTGCCAGTGTATATCAAATTAGATTTCCTAGAATCATTGTGACTATATTATCAGGATGTGCCTTAGCATTATCGGGTTTATTATTTCAAGTTGTTTTAAAAAATCCACTCGCTGATCCGGGATTAATAGGTATGAGTAGTGGTGCTTATTTAGCTCATTTATTAGTAGGAATAATCTTACCTGAATTATATACAATCAAACCTTTACTAGCAGGACTTGGAGGATTATTAGCGTTTATTTTGATTTATGGATTATCGTGGCGAGACGGATTGAATACAACAAGAGTCATTTTAATTGGGGTGGCTATTCATTACTTTTTTAACGCAATAATTCAAGTGATTGAAAGTATGACATCTTCATCAAGTTCTGTATCTACCGTTACCCTTTATTCTTGGCATGATGTTTGGCTATTGTTCATTTATTTATTACCTTTAATGATTATGATGATGTTTCTAGCCAAGGCTTGTGATTTGATGAACTTTTCAAATCGAACATTACTATCATTAGGTGTTCCTGTTAATACATATCGTTTGGTTTTATCGTTAATAGCAGTCATGATGTGTAGTATATCGGTTGCTGTTGTAGGAATTTTAGGATTTATTGCTTTATTGGTACCACATCTAGCAAGATTACTTGTTGGCAGTCAACATCGTTATCTTATTCCAACATGTAGCATGTTAGGTGCAATTGTCCTATTGTTAGCTGATACAATAGGAAGAGTCATTATCGCTCCTTATGAAATTTCCCCATCATTTATTATGGCTATTATTGGTGCCCCATTATTTATTATCTTGTTAAAAAGGAGTCATGAATTACATGGAGATTAAAAAAGTATCATTTAGCTATAATCAAGAACCTTATATACAAGATTTATCATTATCAATATCTAAAGGGAAACTAACGACCATTATTGGAGCAAATGGCAGTGGAAAATCTACACTCCTTATGTTGTTAGGGCATATTTATAAAGTACAAAAAGGACAAATCGTTTTAGATAATAAGAATATTGATGATTATAAGTTAAAAGAATTTGCTAGAAACGTGGCTATAGTTCACCAAAAAAACGAACTATCAAGTGATCTTGATGTACGAACCATAGTGGGTCAAGGTCGTTTACCCTATTTAAATTATTATCAAAATTTAGGATCTAAAGATAATGAAATCATTGATTGGGCTATAGAAATTACAGGCTTAAAATCAATAGAAAATGAATTATTAAGAAATTTATCTGGGGGTCAGCAACAAAAAGTATGGTTAGCCATGGCATTAGCTCAAAAAACACCTTATTTATTACTAGATGAACCGACAACCTATCTAGATATTAAAGCACAAATAGAAATTTTAAATTTGATTAAGACAATAAATAAAGAATATCATATTACGGTTATTATGGTTCATCATGATATTAATCAAGCTATTTATTATAGCGATGAAATCATTGCTATGAAAAAAGGTAAGATTTTATATCAAGGAAAACCACAAGAAGTGATTCATCAACAATCATTGAAAGAAATATATAATTATGATTTAAAAATTATTAAAGATGATACCCATATGTTTATATTAAATTATGAAGACAGCATGAGATAACAATGCTGTCTTTTGACATAATAAGACATATATAGCATAAAATGATAAAGAATACGATAATCTATGTTTAAATTTCTCTTTTGTCTAAAAATAAAAAATAATTATAAAACAAAAATAAAAAACATGTCGATTTAATCAACTTAAATTTATTATGGATGATTGTGTGAACTTTAGAAATTTGACAAAACCATCTAGATTTGTTAGGATGTCAACCGAGGTGATTCTATGTACTTTGATACACATTGTCATTTAAACAGTGACGAATTATATGTTGATCACGATATGTTTATCAAAAATGCTTTAGCTAATGATGTTAGATATATGATGGTTGTTGGCTATGATTTAACATCATCGAAAAGAGCCGTTGAACTCGCACATGAATATGATTTTATTTATGCTGCTGTAGGAATCGGTCCTAATGATTGCAAAGACACAACAGATCAAGATTTAAACATAATCGATAAGTATTTAGAAGATCCACGTGTTTTAGCATTAGGAGAGATTGGTCTCGATTATTATTGGGATGATGTTACTCCTGAAAAGCAAAAAGAAATCTTTGATAAGCAAATGATATTAGCAAAGAAACATCAAAAACCAGTGTTAATTCATTGCCGCGATGCTTATGAAGATACTTATGATATGTTAAAACACCATGGACATCCAGGAGTCATGCATTGTTATAGTGGATCGGTAGAAATGGCTAAAAGATTTATTAACTTAGGGTTCTATATTTCTTTAGCTGGACCAGTTACATTTAAAAATGCCAGAGTTCCTAAAGATGTGGCAGCAAATATTGGTTTAGAACATTTATTAATTGAAACCGACTGTCCTTATTTAACACCTCACCCATATCGAGGAAAGTTAAATGAGCCTGCAAATGTTGTGTATATTGCCCAGGAAATAGCTAAGCTAAAGAACATGGAGATAGAAAACGTTGCAAGTGCGACAACGTTTAATGCTAAAAAAGTTTTTGGCATTAAATAGGAGGAAAATTAATGAACAAAATTAAACAAGCAGTTATTAAAGCGGACCCTCGTTTGAAGGGGTTATTAGTGGTGATGATTGCTTATATTGGGATTATGACAACGATGTTAGTATCGGGGGCTACATCCCAAATTGATCACTATCAAGAAACAGTAGCAATCGAAGTACAGGATGGTAGTGATGAACAAAAAGATTATTTAGTAAGACAAAATACTGTAAGAAAAGTTTTAAATGAATTAAATATTCATTTAAATCAAAATGATACAGTCAATAAAGATTTTAATTATATTGTACAAAATAAAGATTATTTAAAAATTAATCGTGTTTCAAAAGAAAATATTGATGAAGTTGTCACAACGCCATCTTCAACGATTAATACAACAGGATTACATCTTTTTACAACAGAAGTCAGACAACAAGGAAGCAATGGACAAGTTAAAAATACTTATCAAGTTACTTATCAAAATGGGCAAATCGTAAGTAAACAACTTGTCTCATCAACAGTAGTATCACCAGTAAGTGATACCATTATAGAAACAGGAGTTGTTCAACCAGGAGCATATTTTACTGGTAAATTAACAACTTATGGAGGAGATTGTGCCGGAGGTAGTGGTATCGGTGCATCGGGTGTTTCTTTAAGTCCAACAACAGGAGTACAAGGATCAAATACAGCTAAATTACGTTTTAATGGGCAAAGTTATTATTGTTTAGCTGCAGATCCATCAATACCATTTGGAACAATTATTGAAATTAGAAATCATAATTTAAGTATTGAACCAGTGGCTTATGGAATTGTTGTAGATCGCGGTGGAGCTATTAAGAAAAATCATATTGATATTTTTAATGGAACAGAAGCAGGAAAGTATTTTAAAGGTGGTTCTTCTAACCAAACAGAATTTAAAATTATTTCTGTAGGCAGTGGGAAAAACTTTTGGAAATAGTCGTCATGGATATGATGACTATTTTCTTTTGTAAAAGAGAATAGGTTGTAGTAAAATTCAAATAGAATTTACTACAAAAAAGGGGAATCAGAAAATGAAAGTAGGAATTATTCAAGCAACAAGTCAAATTAGTAAAAATAATTTATTGTATCAATATACTAAGGAATACGTAGAAGAAGTAGTTAATTTTGGTTGTTTTGAAGGAGAAAATAATTATTCATACGTAGAAATTGCATTAGAAATAGGATTATTAATATCAAGTCAAGCAGTTGATTTTGTTGTTACGGGATGTTCATCAGGTCAAGGAATGATGATTGCTTGTAATAGTTTACCAAATTTAATATGTGGGTATCTACCAACGCCACAGGATGCTTATTTGTTTGGAAGAATTAATGATGGAAATGTAGCCTCATTACCATTAGGATTAAATTATGGATGGGCTGGAGAAATTAATTTAAGGGCAACATTACAACAATTATTTTCTGAACCATTTGGAATAGGTTATCCTTTAAAAGATTCAAAACGAAAAATAGCTGATACGCAATTAATAAAGCAATTAAATAAACAAAGTAAAAAAGAAATGATAACTTTTTTAAATGAAATTGATCCTCAAATTATTTCTAAAATTATGCAAAAGAAAGACGTGATTAACTATATTGTTCATCATGGCAAAGATGAGCGTATTGTACAATGGGTAAAAAGTAAGATTTAGAACACTTTTGAAAATAATCTTTTTCTCGAAAAATAATAACTGTTGTAGTACAATAGTAAAGACTGAAAGGGGCGTTTATGATGTATGATGTAATAGTTGTTGGTGCCGGACATGCAGGGATTGAAGCATGCTTAGCGCCAGCTCGTATGAATAAAAAAACCTTATTAATCACGTCTAATTTTTCTAATGCTGGTTCAATGCCTTGTAATACATCAATAGGTGGTCCAGCAAAAGGAATCATAGTGCGTGAAATTGATGCATTAGGAGGACAAATGGGGTTAACAGCTGACCATACATATCTTCAAATGAAGATGTTAAATACAGCTAAAGGACCAGGTGTTCAATCGTTAAGAGCACAAGCTGATAAAAAAGCATATCCTCACTATATGCAAAAAGTATTAAAAGAACAAGAAAATTTAGATATTGTAGAAGCAATGGTTGAAGATTTAATCATTGAAGATCAAACTGTAAAGGGTGTTATTTTAGAAGATGGGACTCGTTATGATGGAAAAACAGTTGTTTTAACTACAGGAACATATTTGAAAGCTGAAATTTTGGTAGGACATGAAAAACACGCTAGTGGGCCAGATCAACAAAAAGAATCAAAGTTTTTATCTGATAAACTCAAAGATGCTGGCTTACATATACAAAGATTAAAAACAGGAACACCACCAAGAGTTGAAATTAATAGTATTGACTATTCAAAAACATCATTACAACCAGGTACAGATGATGAATTAGCGTTTAGTTTCCAAACAAATCATTATGTTCCTATTGAAGAACAAACACCATGTTATTTAACTTATACTAATGAAAGAACACATAAAATTATTCATGATAATCTAGAAAAATGTGCTATGTATAGTGGTTTAGTTAAAGGAATTGGTCCACGTTATTGCCCTTCTATTGAAGATAAAGTTGTTAAATTTTCTGATAAACCACAACATCAAATCTTCTTAGAACCAGAATCAAAAGAAATGAATACTATCTATGTACAAGGATTTTCAACATCAATGCCTCATGATATCCAAGAACAAATGATTCGTACTTTACCAGGACTAGAAAACTGTAAAATATTAAAATATGCTTACGCTATTGAATATGACGCTATTGATCCTTTACAATTATGGCCATCATTAGAAACAAAAGTATTACATAATTTATTTACAGCTGGACAAATTAATGGAACAAGTGGTTATGAAGAAGCAGCGGGACAAGGATTAATTGCTGGTATAAATGCAGCATTAAAGGTAGAAGGAAAAGAACCACTTGTATTAAAAAGAGATGAAGCATATATAGGAGTTATGATTGATGATTTAGTTACTAAAGGAACAAAAGAACCTTATCGTATGTTGACAAGTCGAGCTGAATATCGTTTATTATTGCGTCATGATAACGCTGATGAAAGACTTATGAAGCATGGACATGATGTAGGTTTAGTTAAAGATAAAGTGTACAATCAATATCTTGATAAGATGCAAGGCATCTATCAAGAAATAGAAAGATTGAAAACAATTCGTTTTACTCCTAAAGATGAAATTAATACGATGTTAGTAGAAAATCATTCATCTCATTTAAAGGAAGGCATTAGTGCAAAAGAATTAATTCAAAGACCAGAAATCACTTATCAAATGATTAAACCATATATTGAATCTGCTCATCTTTCTAAAGAACAAGAAAAAAGAGTAACTATTTTAATTAAATATGCTGGTTATATTGAAAAAGCAAAAAGACAAGCAGCAAAACAAATTAAAATGGAAGAAAAGAAAATACCAAGTGATATAGATTATGATTTAGTTAAGAATTTAGCTTTAGAAGCTAAACAAAAACTATCTAAAGTAAGACCACTAACAATAGGTCAAGCTTCAAGAATATCAGGTATTAATCCAGCAGATATTTCTGTTTTATTAATTTATTTAAAACAAAACTATAGTGAGGATTCATATGACAAATAATGAATTTAAAGAAGCATTAAAAGAAAAGAATATTCATTTAACTGATGAACAAATGAAACAATTCGATATTTATTATCATACATTAGTAGAATGGAATGAAAAAATGAACTTAACAGCAATTACTGATCAAGAAGGTGTTTATTTAAAACACTTCTATGATTCTATTAGTATAGCTTTTAACTTTCCTTTTTCTAATCAAAGTATTGTTGATATTGGAGCTGGTGCTGGCTTTCCTTCTATTCCTTTAAAAATTGTTTACCCAGATTTAAAAATAACCATTGTAGATTCATTAAATAAACGAATCACTTTCTTAAATCATTTGTTTAAAGAATTAAATTTAAAAGATTGTCAAGCCATTGCAATGCGTGGAGAAGATTATGCTTTAAAGCATCGTGAACAAGCTGATGTAGTCATGGCAAGAGCAGTAGCTAGACTTAATATACTTGATGAAATCTGTTTACCATTAGTTAAAAAAGACGGTTATTTCCTTTCATTAAAAGGAAGACAAGGTCATGAAGAATTAGATGAAGCAAGAAAAGGAATTCAAATACTAGGCGGACAAGTCGAAAGTATTCATGATTTTACACTTAGTGATGACGATGATCATCGAAGTCATATTCTTATTAAGAAAGTAAAATTAACACCGGCTAAATATCCAAGACAGTTTGCTAAAATTAAGAAGAAACCATTATAAAAGGAGTTTATATGTTAGAAAAAGTATATAAATTAATTGATATAAAAAAGATTTACGCTAATGAAAATCAACCAAGAAAAGTCTTTAATGATGAAAAGATAGAAGAATTATCGACATCAATAAAAGAAAATGGTTTAATTCAACCTATTGTTGTAAGAAAAACAAAAGAAGGATATCAAATTATTGCCGGTGAAAGAAGATTTCGTGCATGTAAACTTGCCGATATGACTAAAGTACCTTGTATTATTAAAGAATATGATGATAAGCAAGTAGAAACACTTGCGGTTATAGAAAATATTCAAAGAGAAGACTTATCTCCTTTAGAAGAAGCTAAAGCTTATAAATCATTACTTGATACTTATCAATACAGTCAACAAGAATTAGCTAAAGTAGTAGGGAAAAAACAATCTACAATTGCAAATAAATTAAGATTATTAAAACTATCAGATGGTGTAAAAGATGCATTAGATAATCGTACTATTACTGAGCGACATGCTCGTGCCATGGTTGGTTTAGATCAAGAAAAACAAGAAACTGTTTTAAAAGAAGTTATTCAAAAACATCTTAATGTTGCTCAAACAGAAAAGTTTATTGATAAAAAACCTAAACCTAAAAAGGTAAGGCCAAAAAAAGCAGTATCACAAAATGTTAAAATTGCTTTAAATACGATTAAACAAGCGACATCAATGATTGAAAAATCAGGCGTTACATTAGTACAAGAAGTAGCAGATGAAGAAGATCAATATATTATTACTATTAAAATAAATAAATAAATCCTCTACAACTCTAATTGACATTTCAAAGTGAGTGAATATAATAGAATACGTGACCGGAGGGTATAGAGATATGCTGGATAAGGTTATGGGAAACCATAATTTTATCCAGCTTTTTTTAGGAGGAAGAACATGAAAAATGATTTATTAAAAGGACATGTAGGAAAAACTCTTTTAGCGTTTGCTTTTCCTTTTATGCTATCAAATTTATTACAAGTCTTATATGGTTCTGCTGATATGTTTGTTGTAGGAAAATATGCTAATACTTCTGCCGTATCAGGCGTATCGACTGGTAGCCAAGTTATGACTTTAACTACTTATTTTGTTTTAGGATTAACAACAGGAATTACGGTTTTATTAGGACAATATTTTGGAGCTAAAAAAGAAAGAGAATTATCAAAAACCATTGGAGCCGGTATTGTTTTATTTGGATGTATTGGCATTGTTCTTACAATAATGATGTTGTTATTTAACCACCAAATTGTATCTTTAATGAATACGCCTCATGAAGCAATAGCAGCAACAAGATCATATATTTATATTTGTTCGATGGGCATTATCTTTATTGTTGGTTATAACGTAGTCAGTAGTATTTTAAGGGGGTTAGGTGATAGTACGACACCTCTTGTATTTGTGTTTATTGCTTGTGTAATTAATATTATTGTTGATTTTGTTTTAGTTGGATATGTCCATTTAGGTGCTGCGGGTGCTGCTATAGCTACTGTATCTGCTCAAGGGATTGCCTTTTTATTTTCATTAATCTATTTATATAAAAAAGGTTTAGGTTTCCCATTTTATATAAAAGATATATGCTTTTCTCAGCATATTATGAAAGTATTAAAAATAGGTTTTCCTTTAGGATTACAAAATGCCCTTATTAATATTTCTTTTTTAATTATTACTATTATTATTAATAAAATGGGTCTTGTTGCCAGTGCTGCAGTAGGGGTCAATGAAAAATTAATTGAGTTCTTTATGCTTCTTCAATCAGCTATGCAAAATGCCATTGCGACGATGGTAGCTCAAAATAGAGGAGCCAGACAAAATGCCAGAGCTTATGAATCATTAAAATGGGGTATGTTCATGTGCTTTAGTTGTGCTATTGTCATTGTTGGATTAGCTCAATATATGCCCACTTTCTTTACAAGTATTTTCTCGCATGATCCAGATGTAATTTATCAATCTTCATTATACTTACAAACTTATTCCATTGATTGTCTTCTTACAAGTCTCGTATTTTGCTTTAACGGATATTTTAATGGATGTCAAAAGACAGTATTTACTATGATCCATAGTTTAATTTCTACATTTATTGCCCGTATTCCGATTACCTTTTTGATGTCTACTTTAACAGGAGTAACATTGTGGCATATGGGTATTGCTTCTCCGGTATCAACGTTTTTATCCCTTATTATGTGTATCTTTTATTTAAGAAAAACAAAGAAAGAATTGCAATAAATAATGTAAGTGCTTTATCTTGATAAGGGTCATTGATTAATTAAAGACAAGTGGTATAATGGGAAAAAATGAGGGGACATTATGAAGTATATTAATCAAATTTTAGTTATTTTAGGAATCTCTTTTATAGGAGAATTATTAAGTCAATTTTTACCATTACCAGTACCAGCAAGTGTTTATGGATTATTTATTATGTTAATATGTTTATTTACACATATTATTAAATTAGATCAAGTTGAAGATGTAGGTAATTGGCTCATACTGATTATGCCAGTGTTATTTGTACCATCAGCAGTAAGTTTAATGAATGTTAAAGACGCTATTATGAATGATTTATTTGTTATCGCTTTAGTTACTTTTGTTAGTACAATTGTAGTCATGGTTGTTACGGGGAAAGTAGCCCAAATCATTATAGAAAGGAAGGAGAAGAAGTAATGAATGATGTATTTGTTGAAACTCTTTATTTTGGATTGGTTTTATCTTTATTATCCTATTGGGTAGCAGTCCAAATTAGAAAATTACTTCCTTATCCTATATTTAATCCTTTATTAATAAGTGCTATTATCTCTATTGCTGTTCTTGTATGTTTTGGTATTGATTTTAAAACATATAATCAAGGAGCTCAGTTTATTACGGTTTTACTGACACCAGCTACCGTATGTTTAGCGATACCATTATATAAACAAGCAAGATTATTACAAAAACATTTTGATGCTATTTGTATTAGTTTATTAAGTGGTGTGATTGCCGGAATTGTAGCTATATTTGTCATGTGTTTAGTGATGAAGGTGGATCCTGTTATTTATCATTCTTTATTACCTAAATCTATTACAACAGCTATTGCTATAGGGATATCTAATAAAATAGGTGGTAATTCTACAATAACTGTAGGAGTTGTGATTGTAACCGGTATTTTAGGAGCAGTGATTGCTAAATCTATATGTAAATTATTTAAAATTAATCATCCTATTGCCGTAGGATTAGCTCTTGGTAATAGTGCTCATGCTATTGGAACAAGTAAAGCTTTAGAATTTGGTGAAATAGAAGGAGCGATGAGTTCTTTATCTATCGTTATTGCTGGATTATTAACTGTTATTATTGCTCCAATTGTAGCTGTGCTTCTTTAATTTGCAATTCAATATAAAATTATGTAAAATGTAAAAGATGTCGAATATGACACCTTTTTTTTGTGCAGAGAGGATGGAAAGAATGAATGAATGAATTAAGAATATGGGTAACAGGTGCCCATGGTAAATTAGGACAAAACTTAGTGAGTTATTTAAGTGAAAATGAATATATGGTTTTACCAACTGATCAAGAAGTAGATGTATGTCGTTTAGAAGAAGTCATGCATTATGGAGAAAGTCAAAGACCAGATGTCATTATTAATTGTGCTGCCATCACAGGTATATCTAAGTGTGAAAGACATGAATTGGATGCTTATAAAGTAAATACTTTAGGAGCACGTAATATGGCTTTGGTAGCTCAAAGAATTCATGCAAAACTTATTCAAATATCAACAGATGATGTATTTCAAGGTGAAAATGATCAAAAACTTAATGAATTTGAAAAACCACAACCAACAACAGTATATGGTAAATCAAAATTAGCGGGAGAAGAATTCATTAAAGAATTATATCCAAAACATATTATTATTCGTAGTTCTTGGTTATATGGTAACCAACCAGGTAACTTCTTATATGATTTATTTAAACAAGTAGTAAATAATCAACAAGTAGAAGTATCTAAGGAACAATTCAGTTCACCAACAAGTGTTTTATCATTATGCAAAGTCATTGAAGTATTAATGAATGGAAATGAATATGGTTTATTTCATGCTTCATGTGAAGGACAATGCAGTCGTTATGAATTTGCAAGACGTGCATTAGAAATTGCGGGATATAGTCCAGATCATGTTATTTCTGGGCATAATGAATATGGACAAACAGGAAATTTTGTTTTAGAAAACTTAATGTTAAAAATGACAGATATTTATACTATGCCATCATGGCAAGATGATTTAAAAAATTTTATTGAACAAATTAAGGGGGATTTAAATGAAAAAGAAGAAGTTTAATTTAACAACAAGAATCATGCTATCCCTGATATTAGGGGCTATCGTTGGATCAATACTATATTTTTTACCAGCTAGTTCATTTAAAACAGATATTTTAGTAAATGGTATCTTTTATATTGTAGGGAATGGTTTTATTAGAATGATGCAAATGCTTGTCGTACCATTAGTATTTGTATCTATTGTATGTGGTAGTGCTGCTATTGGTGATACCAAAACATTAGGAAAAGTAGGAGTAAGAAGTTTGATCTTCTATTTATGCACAACAGCGATTGCTGTTGTAGTAGCCATTGGTGTAGCGAATATTATTAATCCAGGAATTGGTGTGAAGATGGCAAATATTGTTAAAACAGCAACATCTGCTACTTCATCAACGAAGTCAGTTTCTTTTGCTGAAACAATTTTAAATATTATTCCTACTAATCCGATTGAATCATTATCTAATGGAACCATGTTACAAATTATTTTCTTTGCTTTATTATTAGGAATTATTCTAGCAAAACTTGGAGATCGTGTTGATAGTGTAAGTCAATTCTTTAATCAATGGAATACAATTATGATGGAAATGACAAACATTATTATGTTAGTTGCGCCAATTGGTGTTTTTGCTTTGATTGCTAAGACATTTGCTACCCTTGGTTTCGATATGTTTTTACCAATGCTTAAATACATGGGATCAGTAGTTGGTGGCTTAGGTATTCATTGTATTGTTGTCTATATGGCATTATTAAAGATTTTTACAGGTTTAAACCCAGTTCGTTTTATTAAGAAGTTTTTCCCAGTGATGACTTTTGCTTTTTCTACAGCAACATCTAATGCTACAATTCCCTTATCAATTGAAACATTAGAAAAGAAAGTGGGAGTATCGAAAAAGATTTCTTCTTTTACAATTCCTTTAGGAGCAACTATTAATATGGATGGGACAGCTATTATGCAAGGAGTCGCTGTTGTCTTTACTGCTCAATTATTTAATATTAATTTAAGTGTAGCAGATTACCTTACTGTTATTGCAACAGCAACACTGGCTTCAGTAGGGACTGCAGGTGTTCCTTCAGTAGGTTTAATTACTTTATCAATGGTCTTTTCTTCAGTAGGTTTACCAGTAGAAGGTATTGCTTATATTATGGGTATTGATCGTATTTTAGATATGTTAAGAACAGCGGTTAATATTACAGGTGATGCTGTATGTACAACGATTGTCGCTCATCAAAATAAAGCATTAAATAAAGAAGTATTTTATCAAGAATAACTAAAAAGAGTAATGAACATAAATGCATGTTTATTACTCTTTTTTATTTTTGATAAGTGCTTCTTTTTCTTTACGAGTGAGTTGTTTAATTTGATACTCTCGTTTCATGGCTTCACTTTTAGAACTAAAGGTTTCATAGTATTCCAATTTAACAGGTCTTCTTGCTTTTGTGTATTTAGCACCTCGCCCCTCATTATGATCTTTAATTCTTTTTTCAAGATGATTTGTCCAACCGGTATAAAGGGTTTGATCATGACATCTTACAATATAAACATAATTATTTTGTTGTTGATCCAAAGCCACCATTTCTTTCATCAGTGACATCATCATCTTCAACAATACCGTATTCAAAGAAAATGCCTTGAACAATACCTTGACCTGCTTTTACAGTCACTGTTTTATCTTCATTACTATCATTCGTTAATTTAACAAATATATGTCCTTCATTATCACTATTGTAATAATCGCTATCAATAATACCAACAGTATTATTTAATTGAAGACGATACTTAAATCCCAATCCACTACGTGGATAAAGTCCTAGTACCCAAGAAGAATCAATATAAACACGAATACCTGTAGGTATTTTAATAGTTTCTCCTGGTTTTAATTCAATATCAATAGGTGTATAGAAATCATAACCTGCAGATCCTTTGGTAGCTCTTTTAGGTAATGAAATAGATTCATAAATATTTAAAATAGTATTTTCATCATATTGAGGAAATGAATCTTTAAAATCATTTAAGAATTGTTCTTTTGATACTTTATAAAATTTTGCTATTTTTTTCATTAGTTATACCTCTCTTTTTACATTCATTATAAAGAAAAGATATTTATAAAGGAATAGTAATTATAAAAATATTAAATATAGTATTAAAAACTATATTTAATAGAATAAAATAACTTATTTTGTGATAAATGTATTTACCTTTATGACATTATTGAGTATAATAACCGTAGTTGGAGGTGAAAACTATGAAAAGAACAAAATTAGCTGATCGTGTTTTACCTGAATATACTAAGGGTGAAGAAGTATTTAATATGGTCACACATATTGTAGGAGGGGCGCTAGGAATAGCAGCTTTGGTATTATGTATTGTTTTTTCGGTTAAACACCATAATGGTTATGGATTGTTTTCGGGGATTATATATGGGATTTCAATGATACTCCTTTATACTATGAGTAGTATTTATCATGGATTATCACCAAAATTAAAGGCAAAGAAAGTATTTCAAATTATGGATCATTGTTCTATCTTTGTTTTAATTGCTGGAACATATACACCTATTTTATTATGTTCTATTCGTCCAATTGATCCATTTTGGGGATGGTTATTATTTGCTGTAGTATGGATTGTAACAGCATTAGGGATTACTCTTAACGCTATAGATATTAAAAGATATAAGACTTTTTCCATGGTTTGTTATCTAGCGCTAGGATGGTGTATTATTTTTAAAATCAATCTTTTACCACCATCTATTGGTTATCAAGGAATTGTCTATTTAGTGGCAGGGGGACTTGCTTATACAATAGGAACCATCTTTTATGGCTTACAAAAAAAACATCGTTATATGCATTCTATTTGGCATTTATGGATTTTAGTAGGAACAGTATTACATTTTTTATGTATTATTTTATATGTAATTTAAGGGCTTGGAATCAAGCCTTTTTTCTTTTTTTAGAAAAAGAAAAAATATTAGATACAAAACAATGTTTTTAGGTTATAATGGAATGGATGCATAGACATATGCATTTATTGTTTTAAAAAATAATAAATGCATATGTCTTGCAAGTAGTAATGATTATTAATAATATAAAATTGAAATATATAGGGAGGAATTGCAATGAAAATAATTAAACGTAATGGGACAGAAGTTCTCTTTGATGAAAGCAAAATCACAGCAGCAATTCAAAAAGCAAATAATGAAGTTGTAGAAACAGAAAGATTAACAGAAGAAGAAATTGATAATATTACAAATAATGTTAAATACCAATGTGGTAAAATGTTAAGAGCATTAAGTGTAGAAGAAATTCAAAACTTAGTAGAAGATGAAATTATGAAATTGAATGCTTTTACTGTAGCTAGAAAATACATTACATATCGTTATAAAAGAGCTTTAATTCGTAAATCTAATACAACAGATGAACAAATTTTAAGTTTAATTGAATGTGATAACGAAGAAGTAAAACAAGAAAATTCTAATAAAAATCCTACTGTTAATAGTGTACAAAGAGATTATATGGCTGGAGAAGTCAGTAAAGATATTACAAAACGTTTATTATTACCAGATGACATTGTTAAAGCACATGAAGAAGGAATTATTCATTTCCATGATTCTGACTATTTTGCTCAACATATGCATAACTGTTGTTTAGTTAACTTAGAAGATATGTTACAAAATGGAACAGTGATTAGTGAAACAATGATTGAAAGACCAAAAAGTTTTTCTACTGCTTGTAATATTGCTACACAAATTATTGCTCAAGTTGCAAGTTCACAATATGGAGGACAAAGTATTACTTTATCTCATTTAGCTCCTTTTGTTGACGTTTCACGTCAAAAATTAAGAAAAGAAGTTAAAAAAGAAATGGAAAGTACAGGTATTCATTTAAGTGAAGAAGAAATTAATAAAATTGCTGAATTACGTGTACGTGAAGAAATTAAAAGAGGTGTTCAAACAATTCAATATCAAGTTGTTACTTTAATGACAACAAATGGACAAGCACCATTCATTACTGTTTTCATGTATTTAAATGAAGTACCAGAAGGACAAACAAAAGAAGATTTAGCATTAATTATTGAAGAAACATTAAAACAAAGAATGATTGGAGTCAAAAATGAAAAAGGTGTCTATGTTACACCAGCTTTCCCTAAACTTATTTATGTTTTAGAAGAAGATAATATTGAACCAGGTAGTCGTTATTATGGTTTAACAGAATTAGCAGCAAGATGTACAGCTAAACGTATGGTACCAGATTATATTTCTGAAAAGATCATGAAAGAATTAAAAGTAGATGATAAAGGTGTAGGACATTGTTATCCATCTATGGGATGTCGTTCATTTTTAACACCTTACATAGACGAAAATGGAGATCCAAAATATTATGGAAGATTTAACCAAGGTGTTGTAACAATCAACTTAGTTGATGTTGCTTGTTCATCTAAGGGAGATGTAAAGAAATTCTGGCAAATCTTTGATGAGAGATTAGAGTTATGTTATCGTGCTTTAATGTGTCGTCATGAAAGATTAATGGGAACTCCTAGTGATGTTGCTCCTATCTTATGGCAATATGGGGCATTAGCTCGTCTTAAAAAAGGAGAAACAATTGATAAATTATTATTTGATGGTTATTCAACAATTTCTCTTGGATATGCTGGATTATGCGAATGTGTTCAATATATGACAGGAAAATCGCATACTGATCCTGAAGCAACACCATTTGCTTTAAAAGTAATGCAACATTTAAATGATAAATGTACAGAATGGAAAGCTAAAGAAAATATTGATTTTAGTTTATATGGAACACCAATTGAATCAACTACTTATAAATTTGCAAAATGTTTACAAAAACGTTTTGGAAAAATCAAAGGTGTAACTGATAAAAACTATATTACAAATAGTTATCATGTTCATGTTACTGAAGAAATTGATGCATTTACAAAATTAACATTTGAATCACAATTCCAAAAATTATCACCAGGTGGTGCTATTTCGTATGTAGAAGTACCTAATATGCAAGATAATATTGAAGCTGTTTTAGCTGTTATGAAACATATTTATGAAAATATTATGTATGCTGAATTAAATACAAAGAGTGATTATTGTATGGTTTGTGGTTATGACGGAGAAATTCAAATCAGAACTGATGAAGATGGAAAATTGATTTGGGTATGTCCAAACTGTGGTAATAAAGACCAAGATAAAATGTCTGTAGCAAGACGTACTTGTGGTTATATTGGAACTCAATTCTGGAACCAAGGTAGAACACAAGAGATCAAAGAACGTGTATTACACTTATAATTTAGGAAATTTTTGAAAAATGAACATTGGTTAAGGGAACAAGAATTAATTCTTGTTCCTTTTTTGTAAAACAAAATTTAATTTCCAAATACAAAAAAGAAAAATAATAAAAATTATATTTTAATTTAAGACTTATGAAAGTAGAGATAGGGAAACTATCTATTTTATTTACATAAATTATGGTAAAATGTGTATATAAATACCCCGCTCAAAGAACGGGGTTTTATGTTCGATATTTAAAAAAATAATTTTGAAAGATGAGGAATAGAATTGTGAGTATTAAAAATAAAAATATTAAAGATGAAGTAGTAGATGAAACTGCTAACGAGACATCGAAAAAAGAGAAGAAACATAGTAATAAGAAAACCGTTTTGATGATTCTTGGAATAGTTGTTATTGCTTGTTTGGCAATTATCCTTATTAGAGGAGGATGGAATCCATTTAAAAGTAAAACTGTTGAAAAAGAGGCTATTAAACAATATGAAGAATCAGCTACAGTTGCTAATGATTTATGGACTACTTTAAACCCTGAAGATGCTGAATTAGATGAAAATAGTTCTTATTACAGGGAACTACAAGCAGAATTTGGACCAAATGGAAAATTTCCTTATGGTTTCCAAATTCTTGAAGATAATGGTAAAGAAGGGAAAAAAGGCGTTTTAAAATCAATGATTACAGCAAGTAGCGAATATGACAGTGCTTATGGATTTGATTACACTGTTTATTACATGATAAATGACGATTATGCAAATGAAAAATATAATCAATTAAAACATGGAGATACTGGTGTTAATGATTTTAGAAAAGAATATTCATTTTCTAATGGAAAAATTACAATCGCAAGAAGCGGTGAATTGGATTTGGTCCTTTTTTACATTAAAGTAGGAACAGTAGTTTATCAAATGGATGGTCGATGTTCAACGTATACAGTTGATAAAGTCCAAGCGTTGTTTAATAAACTTAATATCCAATATACACCTATAGAAGTAAAAGATATGCAATAAAATGAGAGATACTTGAATTTTAATATGTTTGTCATTAAAATGTAATGGTGAAGAATTTATTTAAAAAATAGATAATTTGTCTTTAATGAAAATGGAATATAAAAAAGAGATTTTATCTCTTTTTTTATATAGAATGGATGGGATAAAATGACAAAGAAATTATATGATGAAAATGCTTATCAAAGTGAATTTACAGCTGAAGTAGTCAGTTGTAATCCATGTCAAAAGGGATACGATGTATTACTGGATCAAACTTTGTTTTTTCCTGAAGAAGGAGGACAAACATGTGATCGAGGAACATTAAATGATATAGAAGTAAAAGATGTTCAAATTATCGATCAAGAAATACATCACTACGTTGAAAAACCACTAACTGGAAAAGTAAAGGGTAAGATAGATTTTGCTTATCGTTATTCAAATATGCAAAATCATAGTGGTGAACATATCATATCTGGGATAGTAAAATCATTATTTGGTTATGATAATAATGGTTTTCATTTAAGTGACCATGAAATTACAACAGATTATAATGGTTATCTTAGTCATGAACAATTAGCTACTGTTGAACAAATGGCAAATCAAGTTATTTTGGAAAATCATACTATTCATTGCTTTTATCCTGATTGTCCTGGTGATTATGATTATCGTAGTAAAAAAGAAATTAATGAAGCGATTCGTCTTGTTGAAATCGAAGGAATTGATTGTTGTGCCTGTTGTGCGCCCCATGTTCATTCAACAAGTGAAATTGGTATCATTAAAATACTTAAAGTAATCAAAAATAAAAAAGGTATAAGAATTTATTTTGTTTGTGGTCATCGTGCATACCAAGATTATCTTCTTAAACATGATCAGGCTATGTACATTTCTAAGCAACTTTCATTACCACCTTTACAATTAACAACAGGAATTGAACGTATTATTCAAGAAAATAACCAATTAAAACAAGAAATATCATCATTAAAAAAGCAAATGATTGATAATCAAATTCAATTACTTTATCATAAAACTACTCATATTGTTTTTATTGATGAACTAGACCATTCATTACAACAATATTATTTAAATCAATTAAGTATATATAGCGATAAATTAGCTGCTGTATTTGTAGGAAGTCAAGATCAATATCGTTTTATGATGTTAGGTGAGATGGCTCATACGACTTTACAACTATTAAAAGTCTCTTTTGAAGTAAAAGGTGGCGGGAAAGATATTGTTCAAGGGCAAATTATTGGTCAAGAAAAACTTATTAAAGAATGTATTGAACAAAGTGAAAGAGGGAAATAGGATGAACTATGCAACAATAAAAAAATGTGATATTGCAAATGGTACAGGAGTCAGGGTTTCTTTATTTGTCTCTGGATGTCGGCATCATTGTTTAGGATGTTTTAATGAAGAAGCATGGGATTTTCATTATGGACAAGTATTTAATGAAGATACGATTCAAGAAATTATGGATGCTTTAAAACCAAGTCATGTTGAAGGATTGACTTTACTTGGCGGAGAACCTATGGATTTAGATAACCAAGAAGGAATTTTACCATTATTACAAAGAGTAAAAAATGAACTACCAGACAAGGATATTTGGGTATATAGTGGTTATATTTTAGATGATTTATTACCTGGCGGTAGAGCTCATAGAGAGATTACAGATGAAATCTTAAGTTATGTTGATGTTTTGGTTGATGGACCATTTGTACAAGATTTAAAAGATATTTCATTAAGATTTAGAGGATCTTCTAATCAAAGATTAATTGATTTAAAAGAAACATTGAAACAAAAAGAAGTGATTTTATATCAAGGAAAAGATTTTTACAGGAAATAATCGATGATTATTTCCTTGTTTTATAGAATGAGGAGAAAAAGTAAAATAGTGAAATAATCTATATAATTTAATATATTTATGATATAATGTGTGCGTTATATAAAAAAGGGAGAAAAAATATGATTGGTTTTTATAGTTATACTGTAATCCTTACATATTTGTCATTGGTTTTTGCCATGGCTGGAATCCATTTATCATTTAACGGATATTACCAATGGGCTTTTATTTGTTTAATTATGTGTGGTATCTGTGATACTTTTGATGGAATGGTAGCACGTAGTAAAAAGAATCGTACAGAAGAAGAAAAAAAATTTGGTATTCAAATTGATTCATTATGTGATTTAGTTGCCTTTGGGGTATTTCCAGCAATATTAGGATATAATGTAGGATTATCTTCAGTGGGATGGTTAGCTATTGAAATATTTTATGTATTAGCTGCTGTCATCCGTTTAGCCTATTTTAATGTTACTGAAGAAACAAGACAACAACAAACAACAGAGAAAAGAAAATACTATCAGGGATTACCTGTTACATCATCATCTTTCATTTTGCCATTAGCATTCGCATTTCGTTATGTGATTTTTGGCCTTGATTATTTATATGGGACTTTAATGTTAATTACTGGTTTATTATTCATTATTGATTTTAAAGTACCAAAAGTTCAAGCTAAAGGTATTGCTGCATTAGGCGTACTTGTAGTTGTAGAATTAATCCAAATCGTATGGTTTTAGTTAAAGATCGTCAAGGGAATTTAGTTCAACAAGGAAAGAAACAAGATAACTTATTAAAGATATTATATGGCACATCGCTTGGAAGATGTGCCTTAAAGTTCTTGATTTGTAAGCCAGTAAGTGATTTGGCTGGTTTATATATGTCAAGTTGTATATCAACTGTCCATATTGATTCGTTTATTAAAAATAATCACATTGATATGAGTCAATATGTTGATAAGAAATATAAAAGTTATAATGATTTCTTTACAAGAAGAATTAAACCTGGACAAAGACCCTTTGAACAAGATGATGAAATATTAATGGCGCCAGCCGATAGTAAAGTATCTTATTATCAAATAAGAAAAGATAGTTGTTTTACAATTAAAGATACACCTTATTCTTTAAGTGATTTATTACAGGATGAAAAATTAGCTAAAGAATATGAAAATGGGATATGTCTTGTTTTTCGTTTAGCAGTAGATGATTATCATCGATATAGTTATGTTGATGATGGAGTTATTAAAGCAAGAAAGCATATTAAAGGCGTATTTCATACTGTCAATCCAATCGCTAATGATTATTATCCAATTTATAAAACAAATAGTAGAGAATATAGCATTATTGAATCAAAGAATTTTGGTGAAATGATTCAAATGGAAGTAGGAGCAATGATGGTAGGAAAGATTGTTAATTATCATCATCACTTAGCAACCAAAGGTCATGAAAAAGGATATTTCAAATTCGGTGGTTCAACTGTTGTTTTAATATTTAAAGAAAATCAAGTTATGATTGATCAAGACATCATTGATCGTTCAAAAGACATGATTGAAACAAAAGTGCGTTTAGGAGAGAGTATAGGACATAAGATGGGAGTGCATGAAAATGTCTAGAGTAATCGCAATAACAAATCAAAAAGGTGGCGTAGGAAAAACAACAACAAGTGTTAACTTAGCTGCTGCCCTAGCAAAGAAAAAATTAAAAGTATTATTAATCGATATGGATCCTCAAGCTAATGCTTCACAAGGTATTGGTATTGATCGTGATCATATTGAATTATCAACATATCATGTTTTAACTGAAGAAAGAGATTTAAGCGAAGTGATTATTCCTTCATATATTAAAGGGCTAGATGTTGCTCCGGCTGATATTGATTTAGCAGGTGCTGATTTAGAATTGGCTAATGTAAAACGTGGTAGAGAAAAAAGATTAAAGAAAGCTTTGGATAACATTAAGGATAGTTATGATTTTGTCATTATTGATTGTCCACCAGCTTTAGGATTATTAAATACGAATGCTTTAACAGCATGTGATTCAGTGCTAATTCCAGTTCAATGCGAATATTATGCTTTGGAAGGATTAACACAATTATTAAATACAATTTTATTAACACAAGGAACATTTAATCGTAAATTAACAATTGAGGGCGTATTACTTACTATGCTTGATCAAAGAACAAATTTAGGATTAGAAGTTTCTCAAGAAGTACGTAAATACTTTAAAGAAAAAGTTTATAAAACAGTGATTCCTCGTAATGTTAAATTATCAGAAGCACCAAGTTCAGGTGTATCAATCTTTGATTATGATAATAATTCTGAGGGAGCTAAAGCTTATCGTGCCCTAGCAAAGGAAGTGATTAGTAGAAATGTCTAATACAAAGAAAACGGTTAAGAATAAAAAATTAAATAAAGGATTAGATGCTATTTTTGGTGGCGATATTACCAGTATTATTGATGATATTGAAAAAAACGCTCCAGAATCAAGTCAAGAAAAGATATCTTTAGAACAAATTAGACCTAATCCATATCAACCACGTAAACTATTTAATGAAGAAGCATTAAATGAATTAGCTGTTTCTATTAAAGAACATGGTATTTTTCAACCAGTTATCTTAAAAAAATCAATTCATGGCTATGAAATTGTAGCTGGTGAAAGACGTTGTCGTGCAGCTAAAATTGCTGGATTAGAAGAAGTTCCTGCCATCATTGTAGATTTTACAGATGATCAAATGATGGAAATTGCCTTGCTAGAAAATATTCAAAGAGAAGATTTAAATGCTATTGAAGAAGCCCAAGCTTATCAAACAATGATGGATCGCTTTGAAATAACGCAAGCAGAATTAGCAAAACGTATTGGTAAATCAAGAACATATATCACAAATACTTTACGTTTATTAAATCTACCTGAAAAGATTCAAGAATATGTTTTACAGGGAATGCTAACAATGGGTCATGCTCGTGCGCTGATTACTTTAGATAAAGATAAAGCTTTAAGCATCGCTAAAAGAGCAATTGATGAAAAACTTACAGTAAGAGAAGTAGAAAACATTGTTAAAGGAATAGAATTACAAAAAGCACGTAAAGAAAAAACTAAGGTAGAAAAACCTAAAGAATATGAATATGTAGAAGGATTATTACGTAAGAAATATCGTACACGCATTAAAGTAGATGATAAATCCATTACAATTAAATATACAGACACTGATGATTTAAATCGTTTATTAGAATTAATGGGTGTTATTGAAGAAAGTTAAAGCCAGATTAAATCTGGTTTTTTTTATATTTAAAAAGGTAATTGACAAACTGTTATATACTGTTATATACTGTTTGTGGATGGAGGAGAAAAACTATGCGCATTATTATCAATAACTCATCTATGGTTCCAATCTACGAACAAATAGTAGATCAAATAAAAAAACTAATTAGTCAAAATGAATTAAAGGCAAATGATGCTTTACCTTCAGTTAGAGCACTTTCAAAAGAACTAAAGATTAGTGCTTTAACAGTTAAAAAAGCATACGATTTTTTAGAAGAAGAAGGACTAACAAAAACGATTCATGGCAAAGGAACGTTTGTTTTGGATGCAAACAAAGAAATAATCTTAGAAGAAGTGAAGAAAGAAATTGAAAATTTATTAGAAAAAGCAATTGAAAAAGCACATCATGCAGGTGTTGGAGATGATGAACTTCATGATATCTTTGATTTATTGATGGAGGAAAAATATGATAGAAATTGATGGTATAAAAAAGACATATAAGGATTTTACATTAGATTGTTCATTAACGATACAACCAGGCACGATTACTGGCTTATTAGGACAAAATGGAGCAGGGAAAACTACTTTATTTAAAGCTATCATGGATTTGATTCATGTAGAAAAAGGAAAAATATTGATATTTGGAAAAGATCATCAAGAATTAGACAAGAATCAAGTAGGTTTTGTTTTATCAAATACATGTATATGTGAATATTTAAAGTTAAGGGAATTAATTCAAATGCTTAATGCAGTTTATGATCATTTCCATTTAGATCACTTTATTGAACAATGCAAAGCATATCATTTGCCTTTTGATAAAAAAATCAATGAATTTTCAACGGGGATGAAAGCTAAATTAAATATCTTAATTGCTTTAAGTCACGAAGCTAAATTATTATTGTTAGATGAACCTACTGCAGGGTCAGATGTTGTCGCTAGAGAAGAAATTTTAGATTTAATCAGGACGTTTATGGAAGAAGATGAAGAGAGATGTGTCCTTATAAGCTCACATATTTCTTCTGACTTGGAAAGCTTATGTGATGATATTTATATGATCGATCAAGGACATATTATTTTACATGAAACAAATGATTGTTTATTAGATGAATATGGATTATTAAAAGTCACTAAAGAACAATATCAAGATTTAGATTTAGAATATATTTTGAAAACAAAAGAAGAAAATTACGGATATGCTTGTCTTAGCAATCATAAACAGTTCTACAAAGAGAATTATCCGGATATCGTTATTGAAAAAAATACATTAGATATTCTATTTTCAATGATGTTAGGGGGACATTAAAATGAAAGGGTTATTTATTAAAGATTATTCTTATATTAAACAAAGTAAATTTTTATTTCTTTTCTTAATTATATTTGGTTTAGGTTTTTCATTTATATACGATTATCATACTTTTGTATATGGATATTTTAGTGTATTTCCTAGCATTATGTTAATGAGCACTATCAATTATGATGATTATAATCATGGTTTTACCTCATTACTCTCTTTACCTATTAGTAAAAAGGAATATATTAAACAAAAGTATTGTTTAGGTTTAATTCTAGGATTATTGTTTTTAGCTATTGCCTTTATCATTTCATGTTTATCATATTATAGAAGTTTACATTCTTTCCAATTTTTAAATAGTGATTTATTTTGTGGTTGTATTATGTCATTGATGTTTGCTTATTTTATTATTGCATTAGCTACACCTGTTGCTATCTATTTTGGATCACAAAAAGGACAACTAGCAATGATGGTTATTTTTGGCGGAATCTTTGTTATGGGATTTATCATCTATTTCATCTTTAATTTATTGGGAATAGATTTAAAGGCATGGATTGATACGATAGCAAGCAGTTCAATTCCGTTTATTACTTTAGGAATTGTTGTGATAACAGCTATTTTAAACTTTATTTCTTATCAAATCAGTATCAAGATATTTAATAAAAAAGAATATTAAGCAGATACCTTGGGTGAAAACCTAAGGTATTTTTTATAAGTATTATCATGTGATTATTTTGTTAATTTTGTTATAATATAGATGTTATTTGAGGATGAGGTAAAATTATGGAAAAGAAATATATTAAAGGATTAGATGGACTTAGGGCCCTTGCAGTAATTATGGTTATAGGATATCATTTAAAACTACCTTTTTTTAAGGGTGGTGTTTTAGGGGTTACTGTCTTTTTTGTCATTTCTGGCTTCTTGATTACTCGTCTATTACTACAGGAATTACATGAAAATAATAAAATAGATTTAAAAAGATTTTGGGTCAAGCGTATAAGACGAATTTGGCCGGCAATGTTGTTTATGGTATCAGTTGTGATTATTGTTACAGCGATATTTAATCGCCCACTTTTTACAAAAGCAAGTAAAGATTTTGTTTCGGTTATTTTTGGTTTTAATAACTGGTATCAAATATTTAATAATATGTCGTATTTTGATCAAGGAGGAGCAGCCTCACCATTACTTCATTGTTGGTCTTTGGCGATAGAAACACAATTTTATTTAATTTTCCCATTGGTAATTGTTTTATTTAGTAAATTAAATGAACCGGATGCCAAAAAGAAAAAACACTTAATGCTGGTAACATTACTGTTGATTATTGTATCATCGTTATTGATGTTTATTTTATTTGATCCAACAGGGGATCCAACTCGTATTTATTATGGGCTAGATACGAGAGCATTCTCACTATTGGTAGGGGCAATGCTTGCGATGATCCACTTTTATTATCCACGTCTTAGATTGAGTTACCAATTTAGTACAATCATCAGTATTGCTTCATTGTTAGGTATCTTTATTATGGTAGCCCAAGTAGCAGGTTATGAAGCTTTCCTATATAAAGGTGGGTATTTACTTGCTTCTGTTTTAACAGCCTTTGTTATTGCGGGAATATTAAAACAAAAAGGATGGCTTACTTATATTTTTTCATTACCAATATTAGAATGGATTGGAAAACTATCATATAGTATCTATTTATGGCATTATCCACTTATTATTTTATTAACAGGTGGTAAAAAAGCATCTGTAGGAATGATGATTTTAGAAGTTGTTCTTACTTTTGTAATGGCTAGTTTTTCTTATTACATTATTGAAACACCAATTCGTTACCATTTATTTTCAAAGGTATTACAAGCAATGAAAGAACATACTGTATTTGCATCGAATAAGACAAAAAAACAATTTTCAATCGCATGCCTTGTTGTTTCTCTATTTGTTGTGAGTATTGTTTCAGTACGTTTTGTACCTAAAGAAAGTATGTCAGAACGTATGAGTATAGAAGCAAAAGTCAAAGAAAAAAAGAAAAAAGTTGTTCAACCAAAAACAGAAGTAACAAATCAAGAAACAGATGAAGAGATATTAAATAGATTAAATATCTTTATGGTAGGAGATTCAGTATCTTTGGGAGCTCAATCTGCTTTACAGAATGTATTTCCTAATGGTCGTTTTGATTGCAAGGAATCTCGTCAATGTCAACAAGGGGTAGAGATGATACAAAATGAAATTAATCAGAATCATTGGCAAGGAGATGCTATTATTTTTGCTTTAGGAACGAATGGACCTATTAGCGATGAACTAGATCAATTACAAAAACTAATTAAAAGCAATCAACATTTATTTATTTTAACTTTACATGATCCTTATGTTGATTGGATTGACGCTAATAATCAAAAAATAAAAGCAATATGTAAAAAATATAAAAATATTCATTTGGTTGATTGGGATAGTTACTGTACAGGACATAATGAATGGTTATATAGTGATGAAACACATATTAAACCAGATGGAGCAAATGAATATGCTAACTGTGTTAAACAAAGTGTATTAGAAGTTTATAAAAAACAACAAAAAAGTGATAAGCAAAATAAAAAAACGCAACAGGTTAAAGAAAAACAAAAATAACGATTTATGAAAGGCAATAGCCTTTCATTTTTAATATCCAAAAAAGGGAAATATAAATTAACTATACAAAAATAAATGAAAGTTGTATGATGAAAACTAGGTGATGATATGAATAGAAAAAAAACAGATATGATGGTCAAAGGAGCGATGGTAGCGTCCTTGTTTGGTGCGTTGGGCGTTATTAATGTTTATACAGGAACGATGTTTGATATTATTTTTTCGTATGTCATGGTAGTCTTTATTGTTTGGTATACAGTGAAATACGATTATCGTTACGCATTGTTAGTGACATTGTGTACGGGTGTCATTTTATTTTTAGTAGGAGATTTATATTTTACATTTTATTCTACTTTAACTTTATTATTGGGTATATTTTATGGTTATGGTTTAATAAAGCATAAGAGTGATCGTTATATTGACTGGGGTCTACGTTTATTATCTGCCATTAAAAATGGAATTGTGTTTATCTTGCTTGGGGGATTACTGGGCTTAAATGCTTATCAAGATTGTATAGAAATCTATCAAGATATTTTACATTTTATTCCTTTTGTTAAAAATGTGATTTCACCACATGTTGCCTTTGTATTATTAGGGATGGCATTAATATGGAGTGAAAGCTATATTATAAGGTGGTATTCTGACTTTTTTATGGTGAGAATTGCAAAAATAAAGAGTTGAAACAATGAATTATACGAAGATATCATGTATAATAATGAATAATAGAGGAGGAGTTATTAATGGTAAAAAAATTAATCCAGTTACGAAAGATACTCATATCACTATTATTACTGGAATTTATTTTTTCATTATTAGGTTATCTGTTTTTTAAATCAGAAGTTTCTTTTTTCTTGGCTGTTTATGTATTTATCAAGAACACGATTTGTATTCTTGTCATTTTATACGCTTCTTCTGTTATTAATGATGCAAATTATAGTGTCCAAGAAGCTTTAAATAAAGAAACAAAAAATGCCCTTATATTTGGTGGGGTTGGTTTAGTTAAATATGATGAAAATCGTAATATTGTATGGATGAGTGATCTTTTACATGAATTAGGTATTCGTCAAATAGGACATAAATTATTAGAATGGCAACCTTTATTAGCTTCTTTATTTGATGATGATGATGTAAAGGTGATTGACATTGAATCGCGTAAATATGAGGCTTATAACAGTAAAACATCAAGACTGATATTCTTAAAAGATGTGACTGATTATGAAACAGTAGCTAAAGAATATGAAGATCAACAATTATGTGTTGCTTACTTAACAATAGATAATTATGATGAATCTATTGAATATGCTGATGAACAAAAAGCAGCCTCTATCCAATCAACGACAAGACAAATTATTTTAGATTGGGCTGTCGCTAATGGAATTATTTTAAAAAGGTATAAAAGCGATGGTTATATTGCTATCTTTAATGAAAGAATCTATCGTAAACAAATTGAAGATCATTTTAGAATATTAGATGATTTTAAAAACAAAATAGAAGAATTAGGTGAAGTCATGGCTTTATCTATTGGAATTGGTCGAGGATCAACTGTACTTCGTGAATTAGAAGAAATGGCAATCAGTGCCATTTCCATGGCTTACTCTCGTGGTGGTGATCAAGTTATTGTTAAATCTAACAATGAAGATATTCGTTACTTTGGAGGTAATAGCGAAAGTAATGAAAAGATTAATCGTATTCGTGCGCGTGTCATTGCACAATCATTATCAGCTTTAATTAAACAAGCAGATAATGTTATGATTATGGGACATAAACAATCAGACTTTGATTCATTTGGAGCCAGTATAGCGATGCTTGCTATATCAAGAGCTTATGAAAAGAAAGCTCAAATTGTGATTGACTTAGATTCTATTGAAGAAAAAACTAAACAGATTGCGACTGAATTAAAAAGTGATAAGCGTTATAATGATGTGTTTGTTTCACCAGCAAGAGTAAATGAGTATGTTCAACCGGGAACATTACTTATCAGTGTTGATAATCATAAACCAAGTCTAGCTATATCGGAAGCTTTACTAGATATGGTAGAAAATAAAGTCGTTATTGATCATCATCGTCGAGGTGAAGAGTTTATTGATTTACCATTATTGACATATTTGGAACCGGCGGCTTCTTCAGCAGTGGAGTTAATTGTTGAATTATTCAATTATTTAAGAGAAGATATTACGGTAACTGAAAGAGAAGCAACGATTATGTACGCTGGTATGTTAATTGATACGAATTATTTCAGAACTCGTGTTGGGTCAAGAACATTTTTAGCAGCAGCCTCATTAAGAGATATGCAAGCCAATGTAGCAAGAGCTTATGAATTTTTACAAGATGACTATAAAACAACGATTGAAAAGCTCTCTATTAGTGAAAACTGTTATCAATTTGGTAATGATATTCTTATTGCTTATGGTAAAGAAGATGAATTTTATAGTCGAACATTACTTGCTAAAGCAGGTAATGAATTGATGAATATTGCAGGAATTAAAGCAGTGTTTATTGTTGGTAGAGTAAGTAAAGAAACTATTGCCATTTCGGCTAGAAGTAGAAAAGAAATAAATGTTCAAATAATTATGGAACAACTTGGTGGTGGAGGTCATTTTTCAATGGCTGCTTGTCAAATCAAGGAAGATAATTTAAAGAATGTTTTAAATAGTTTAGAAGAAGCAATTAATCAGTATTTAGATGAAAGGAAGTTGGATTAAATGAAAGTTATTTTATTAGAAGATGTAAGAAAAGTAGGAAAAAAAGGAGAAACTGTTAAAGTATCTGATGGTTATGGACAAAACTATTTAATTAAAAATGGTTTAGCTGTTATGGAAACAGCAGGTTCTAAAAAGATTGCTGAAGCGCAAAGAGAAGAAAAAAGATTACAAGATTTAGCTGATAAAGCCAAAGCAGAAGAATTAAAAGAAGAAATTGAAAAATTAACTTTAGAATTTTATTTAAAATCAGGAAAAGATGGAAAAACATTTGGTAGTATTTCTACTAAACACATTGTTGAAGAATTAAGAGAAAAATATGGTATTCGTGTTGATAAAAGAAAATTTATTGATGCTAGACCAGTAGGGGCGCTTGGTTATACAAATATGAAAGTAGAATTATATAAAGGAGTTGTCGCTACAATTAAAATTCACTTACAAGAAAAATAGGAGGTGGTTTGATGCCTAGAGAATTTCCTCATGACATTGAAGCAGAAAGATCATTATTAGGTTCAATGATTATTTCAAAAGAGAAATGTATTGATATTTTAAATAAAGCGATTGAATCTGATTTTTACGAAGAAGGACATCGTTTAATCTTTCATGCTATGAGTGAATTAAATACTCAAAATGTACCCATCGATGTGACAACCATCACTTCTTATTTATTAGATCATAATCAATTAGATAAAATGGGAGGAGTCGAATATTTACTCCAATTAGTTGATTCGGTACCAACGGTAGAACATAGTGATTTTTATTTAAAAATATTACATGATAAGGCTATATTAAGAAAAATCATTCGAGAAACAACTAAAATAGCTGAAGAAGCTTATGGCGATATAACGAATATTGATGATTTTATTGATGAAAGTGAAAAAACAGTTTTATCTATTACAAGAGATCGTAGTGCCGGAGAATTTGTTGATATCAAAAGAGTTATTAAAAATGTAACCGATCGTTTAAATTTACTTCAACAACATGATGGACATATTTCTGGTGTTAAAACAAACTTTGTCGATTTAGATAGAATTACATCAGGATTTCAAAAGGGTGATTTAATTATCTTAGCAGCTCGACCTGCGATGGGAAAAACAGCATTTGCGCTTAATATTGCCCATAATGTAGCCTATAAATCAGAAGAACCAGTGGCCATTTTCTCGTTAGAAATGCCTGCTGAACAGTTAGTACAAAGAATTATTTGTTCAATGGGAAGTATTGAAGGTTCAAAAATGCGTACCGGTGAAATTTTAAAGACAGATGCTAATAAATACTATGCAGCAGCAGAACATGTCAGCAAGTGTAATTTATACATTGATGATACACCAGGTATTAAGATTAATGAAATTATTGCTAAGAGTAGGAAGTTAAAACAGGAACATGGATTAAAATTAATTGTTATTGATTATCTACAATTAATTACCGGATCTTCACAAAATAGAGAATCAAGACAACAAGAAGTATCTGATATTTCTCGTCAACTTAAAATGTTAGCCAGAGAATTAGAAGTACCTGTCATTTCACTTTCTCAGTTATCACGTTCAGTAGAACAACGTCCTAATAAACGTCCAATGATGTCGGATTTACGTGAATCTGGAGCTATCGAACAGGATGCAGATATTGTTTCTTTCATTTATCGTGAGGGATATTACAAAGATCCTGCAGAACAAGGACAAGAAGATAATGGTTTAACGGAGATTATTATTGCTAAACATAGAAATGGGGCAACCGGTGAAGTTAATTTATCTTTCCAAAAGAACTTTAGTCGTTTTTCAAATTTAACAGATATTAACGCACCAGAGAGTGGTCCGGGTATTAAAGATATTAGAAGCTAGAGGTGAAACAATGTATCATCAATATCAAAAAGGATGGTTAGAAGTGATATGTGGATGTATGTTTGCTGGTAAAACGGAAGAACTCATTCGTCGTCTACATGTATTAAGTTATGCTAAACAAAAAATGGTTGTTTTTAAACCTAAAATAGATGATCGTTATTCAGATCATGAAATCGTCTCTCATTCAGGAATGAAAATTCCTTGTTATGTGGTTGAACAAGCTAAAGAAATTTTACCAATGATTGAAGAAGATATAGAAGTTGTTGCTATTGATGAAGCTCAGTTCTATGATCGTTCAATAGTAGATATTTGTGATTATTTAGCGGATAAAGGAATTAGAGTGATGGTATCGGGATTAGACACAGACTTTAGGGGTGAAGCTTTTCCGGTCATGGCAGAGTTGTTAACTCATGCAGAGTTCGTTACCAAGTTAACAGCAGTCTGTGCCAAATGTGGAGCGCCAGCAACACGTACTCAAAGAATTATTGATGGAGCACCGGCTTCGTTTGATGATCCTGTTATTCTAGTTGGAGCTAATGATTACTATGAACCACGTTGTCGTCATTGTCATGAAGTGACGCATAAACCTAAAAAAGAAGCATAAGTTCACAATAAATTAACAAAACTATATTATGATACAAGTGAAGTTAGTAGTAAACCTCCCTTAAGAACATAAATGAAAAAGGCACAAGTTTAACTTGTGTCTTTTATCATATTGAAACAAAATATGAATGAGACTATAATAATGACGGTGATTTTATGGAAAAGGAAAATGAAGTAGAAAAATTAGAGGATGAACTTGAGGAAGTTGAAGAAGAACTTGAAGAGGAAGAGGAAAGTTATCTTGAGTGTGAAAGGTGGCATTGTTTCCTATTATTAATTACTGTAGGCGGGTTCTTTGGAGCTTATACTTTTGCTCAAAAAGGGGGTATCTTCTGTAATGCCCAAACAGCCAACATTGTTTTATTTGGGATGGCATTAGGAAGAATGGATTGGTCTCAGGCACTTTATTTAATTATTCCTATTAGTGCTTACTTTATAGGAACAATGTTTTCAGAATATACAGCATTAAAAATAAAGAAATATCGTAAATTAAGATGGGATACGCTTTTAGTGGGTATTGAAATTATCACAGTTGTCATATTAGGACTTTTACCAAGTAGTGTACCTGATCAAGTATTCCAAGTAACAATTAACTTTATTTGTGCAATGCAGTTTAATACTTTTAGACAGGCAGAACATATTCCAATGGCTACAACTTTTGTTACAAATCATATTAGACAAACAGGAAGTTTTTTTGTTCGTTGGTTAAGAAAAAGAAGTGAAAAGAAATATTTATTTAGATCGATGAGACATCTATGTATGATTTTATGTTTTATTGCTGGAGCGATAGTCTCTACAATTTTATGTCATTACTTTAAAGATCAGGCTATCTTTGGGGCACTTGTTTTCTTATTCATCTTACAAGGTGATTTACTATACGCTGATTTAGTCAAAGAAAAAGAAATGTTGGATAAAGTTCCAAGTGGGCATTAATGCCCATTTTTTCTTGTTTAAATCATGTATTTCATGTATTATTAATGTGCTATGAGTATAAAAATATAATGGAGGTAAAAGCTATGAATGAAAGTATGTTAGATAGATTGAAATCAATGGAAAATAGATTTGAAGAATTAGGACACATGTTGATGGATCCTGATATTGGTAGCGATATTAAAAAAATGACTGAAGTAACGAAAGAACAAGCCTCTTTACAAGCTGCCTATGATTTATTTCAAGAATATAAAAAAGTAGAACAAGGAATCAGTGAAGCTAAAGAATTAGCTAAAGAAAATGATCCTGAAATCAAAGAAATGGCAAAAATGGAATTAGAAGAATTAGAAACAAGAATGCCAGAAATTATTTCTAAATTAGAAGTAGAGTTAATTCCAAAAGATCCAAATGATAATAAAAACGTAATTATGGAAATTCGTGGTGCTGCTGGTGGAGATGAAGGAAATATCTTTGCTGGTGATTTATACCGTATGTATGTCAAATACTGTGAAAGCCAAGGATGGAAAATTGATGTTTTAGAAGCAGACGAAGCTGAAGCCGGTGGATATTCACTTATTTCATTTAATGTTATTGGTGATGATGTTTATGGTAAATTAAAATACGAATCAGGTTCACACCGTGTTCAACGTGTGCCAAAGACGGAAACTCAAGGTCGTGTCCATACTTCTACAGCAACAGTTCTTGTTATGCCAGAAATGGAAGAAGTTGATGTTCAAATTAATAAAAATGATTTAAGAATTGATACTTATCGTGCAAGTGGTGCCGGAGGACAACATATCAATAAAACTGATTCAGCAGTCCGTATTACCCATTTACCAACCGGTATTGTTGCTGCCAGCCAAGATGGTCGTAGTCAACATGATAACAAAGATAAAGCAATGAAAACATTAATTGCCCGTGTTTATGATTATTATCAATCTCAACAAACAGAAGCTATTGATAGTGAAAGAAAAAGTAAAGTAGGTACTGGGGATCGTGCTGAAAAGATTAGAACTTATAACTATCCTCAAAACAGAGTGACTGATCATCGTATCGGTCTTACTATTCAACAATTAGATCGTATTATGGATGGTAAATTAGATGATATTATTACTGCATTAATTAATGAAGATCAAAGACTTAAATTAGAAGGACAAAAATAATGAAAACAGTAAAACAACTTATTAAAGAAGCTGAAAGTCATTTAGATGATGAACATAAAGATGTCAATGTAGCCAAAGTATTATTTTATCATTTAGCTAAAAAAGAGCCTCATGAACTTTATTTAATGATGGATGAAGAAGTTGATCCTGAATTGGAAAAACAATTTCTTGCGGGAATGGAAGAATATTATAATGGAAAACCAATTCAGTATATTAAAGGATATGAAACATTTTTTGGCAGAGATTTTGATGTCAATGAAGATGTTCTTATTCCTCGTTATGAAACAGAAGAATTAGTAGAAAATATTTTATATCGTATAGATGATTACTTTAGTGATTATCAAGATATTCATTTATGTGATGTGGGAACTGGAAGTGGGGCTATTGCGATTACTTTGGCTCTGGAAGAACCTCGTTTAAAAGTGATTGCTACTGATATTTCTGATGATGCTTTAACAGTGGCTAAGCATAATGCTAAAAAGTTAGGAGCAAATATTGAATTTAGAAGTGGAGATATGTTAGAACCTTTATTAAAAACAAATGAAAAGGTAGATATCTTTGTTTCTAATCCACCTTATATTCCTAATGATCAAGAAATAGAAGCAATGGTTAAAGACAATGAACCTCATGTTGCTTTATTTGGAGGAAATGATGGTTTATATTTCTATCGTAAAATATTTAATGAAGTAAAACCATTACTTAATGATCGTGCATTATTAGCTTTTGAAATGGGATTTGATCAAAGAGAATTAATGGAAGAAGCAATTCATCAATTCTTTGGCGATGTTCCTTTTGAAATAATTAAGGATATTAATGGTAAAGACCGTATGTTATTTATTTACCATCATTTAAAAGATCATGATTAATACAGATAGATTAATTATTGAACCATTAAGTTATGATGATGCCAAGAGATTTAGTGAATACCGTGATAAAAAAGAAGTTGCAAAATATCAATCATGGCATCGCTATTCTTATAATCAAGCAAAAAAAAGAATTAATCAATGTTTAAAATACCCACTTACTAATAAAGTAGGAAACTATCAATTAGGTATCTATACCAAATATGATCATTATTTAATTGGTGATTTATATATAGAAGTTGATGGCTATACAACCTTTTCATTAGGTTATACATTAGATAGCCATTATTGGCATTATGGATATGGTAGTGAAGCAGTAAAAGCAATTTTAAATTATATGTATGAAACATATCAGTTTAAAAGGTGTTTATGTCGTGTTTATCAAGATAATAGGCGTTCTATTCATTTATTAGAAAAACTAGGGTTTAAACGTATTAGTCAATCAAAATTCTTTCAAGATGCACTTTATGCTAAGGATTTAAATGATAATATAAAATAATGTCATTATATGGATGGTAAGCAATGATTAAAAGCAACAGATACATGTCATGTGTATTTGTTGTTTTTTGTTAGAGAGCGAATTATCAAAGATGGTATGATTCTCATTAATATATAAGTCGTAAAGTGATTATGGAGTTGTTGCGAAATAAT
Source organism: Coprobacillus sp. AF33-1AC (assembly GCF_003475785.1). NCBI lineage: Bacteria > Bacillati > Bacillota > Erysipelotrichia > Erysipelotrichales > Coprobacillaceae > Coprobacillus > Coprobacillus sp. AF33-1AC. The sequence goes on from NZ_QRQB01000010.1 coordinate 52,113, forward strand.
AGTAAATAATTAAACTTAGTTGGAGACAAAAAATATGATTTTATGATATAAAGTAGTAAATAACTCACTGTTTTTTTAAAAACCAGTGAGTTGTATTCTATACAATTCACTAAATTTAAAAAAAACAGTGAATAATTAGTTGTTGGTTAAAGAAATCTTCAAGATTTTATCATTACTCTTTTTAATGACAAATTATGCATTTTCACCCCTATATAATATAGCCGAGGTGGGGAAAATGGAGTTTATTATATCAAAACGTAAGAAACAAACAACCAATATGATGATGCCCGTCAGTTTGTTTTTAGTAACGTTAGGCTTATCATTAATTCTGATCGATCATACATCAGTATGTTTTGTTTTACCGATTCTACTCGTTGCTTTAAGTAGTGGGTATTTATATGTTTTTATCTATTTAGTGGCTTTAGCGATGACTTTGTTATTTGTAGAAAATAGTATGATGACGCAATACATATCATTAACAGGACTTATTGTTTTTTATTTGTTGAGTTATTTTCATTTCTTTAAAACAAAGTATATGCCACTTGTTTTAACTGCGATTACAGCTATTTTTTTATATGTTTTTCATTACACTTGGATTCAAATAGGGGTGATTTCATCAGTGACACTCATGAATAGTTATTTATACTTACAACTGGTACCAATTATCATGCATAATAAAGCAGATGTTTATACACCTGATCGACTGATGATTATCAGTATTATCGTTTTAACGATGATGACGAGTCTGATGCCTTTAAATGTAGCGTATATGATGATCCTGATTCGTTTTTATTTATTGATCACTATTTATTATCTAACAATTCAAACAATTGTACCAGCTATCTTTTATGTTTCTATTCTATTAATCTTGATGTCTTTACAAATGCAAAATGATGTCTTGGCTTTAATTTTGCCATTAAGTTTTTATTTATTATATCAACCTAAAAATAAATATATTTTTACAGGTTATTATTTATTAAGTCATATTATTCTTCCTTTTTTTATTACTTATCAGTATCAATATTATACGTTAATTATTGTTATTTCAGCGGGGTTGTTTGTGTTAACACCCCAATTTAAAAATAGAAAGATCATAGTATCTGATGATTATCATGATATGACAAAACAAAATCGTTTAATGAGTAAGGCTGATTCATTTGCAGCACTATTTCAGCAGCTCACAGACGTTTTCATGGATAACACCAAAAATTCTTATTTATCACAATATATAGGTTATGTTTATGAGGATGTTTGTAGTCATTGTTCATCTTGTGAATATTGTTTTTATTCTAAAGATGGTGTGAGTCGTTTAGGTAAATTATTATCTAAAGGAATGAAAGAGGAATTTAAACAAGAGGATTTAGATTATATTCAAAAGTATTGTGTTGATCCCATCAATTATCAAGAAACTATTAAAAGATATCGTCGTAGTTATGAAAATATGATGAAAGTTGAAAATGCCAATAGACATATGAGGAAAGATTTATTTAAAGAATTTTCGATGATAAGTCATGTCTTTTCAGATTTTTCAAAAACAATCCAAAGACTTCCTCAACAATTAGAAAAGAGTCTTATTGAACATCTAAAGGCTTATCAATTTGATATTGTTTATTTAAAAAAACATCAAATTGATCAATCGACCTATACTTTAGAAATAGGTTTAAGAGATGTTAAAAAGAGTGTTATTGAAGAAGAACTCATTCCTATATTAGAAAACTTTTTAAATCATTCTTTAGAAGTTCTTTCTATTTATGATCATCCTCATTATCTAGGTTATACTTCTATTGTATTAAAGCATCAATTATTATTTCATATTCAATATGGTTACCAACAATTTTCATTAGATCAAAATGATTGTGGAGATAGTTACTGTTCATTCCATCATGACCAACATTTCTATATGGTTTTATCTGATGGGATGGGACAAGGTTTACAAGCGGCTAAAGAAAGTCGTTTAGCTTTAGAAATCTTTACAAAGCTCATTAAAAACGGAATTGAATTGAAAGATACTTTAAGATCATTAAATAGTTTATTAAAAATAAAAAATCAAGGAGATATGTATACGACTCTTGATTTATGTGATTTTGATTTAGTTTCTGCTAAATTGAAAATGATTAAATATGGTGCTTTTGAAAGTTATGTCATGAGAGACCATAAAATAGAAACCATCAAAGCCTGTTCATTACCTATGGGAATGGCTTCTAAACTAAAAATGATGTCCTATGAAATGAAATTATGTCCTCATGATATCATTATCTTAGTCAGTGATGGGGTTGGCAATGAATTTATTGATATACTTGAAAGAAATAAAGAGGAGATTGCTTTGTTACATCCAAGTGAAGCAGCAACACTCTTAATGTCTGAAGTTTTAACCTTACATCATTTAGATGATATGAGTATTATTGTTTTAAAGGTTGAAAAAAATAATTAGTTTCTTTTATAATAATTGTGGTGATACTATGAATGAAGCATTATTAGATAAAAAATTAAAATATATTGTAGGGGTATCGGGAGGAAATGACTCGATGGCCCTTTTAAATATGTTAAACGAGAAAGGCTACTTGATCTATGTTTGTCATGTTAATTATCATATTCGCCATGATAGTAATGAAGATCAAGTATTGGTAGAAAAGTATTGTAAAAGCCACCAAATCCCTTATTTTATAAAAGAAGTTGATTTACATGATTATCACGAAGATAATTTAGAAATGAAGGCGCGTCTTATACGTTATGATTTCTATCGTGAAATAGGAAAACTACATCATATTCATCATGTCATTTTAGCTCATCACTTAGGCGATATTTTAGAAACAATGATCATGCAATTACAGCGAGGAAATGTAAAAGGATACCTAGGAATTCAAGAAAAAACAGTGATTCAAGATATGGTTATTGTACGTCCTTTATTAAATACAACCAAACAAGAACTAAGAGATTACTGTGCATTACAACACGTAGACTATCACGAGGATTATACTAATCATGATGATCATTATCGTCGTAATGCAATTAGATTGCATGTTTTACCGACTTATAGTCAACAACAAATCAGTTTGTTGTTGAAACAAATGAAAGAACATAACCAAAGAATTGATGAACAAAATAAACAATTACAACCATTATTTGATCAATATGATCAAAAGCATTATTTATCATTAAAGGATATTCAAGAAGAACAATTGCCATTAGTGATTTATTATATGTTAAAAAAAGTCATTTACCCGCCACTCATTAGTGATGCTTTAATTCAAGAAATAATCAAACAAATTCAATCTTGTAAACCAAATATTCAAATGCAGTTACCAGTTAATTTTCTGTTCATAAAAGAATACGATAATATCTATACTTCAAATAATATGAACACGAGGGAATATTGTATAAAGTATGAACATCTTGTTTATGATAGACATGAGGCATTTTATTTAGCTAAAGAGGGTCATTTAAATGAAGGTGTTTATTTAAGTGAAAAGGATTTTCCTATTGTCATAAGAAGTTTTCTACCAGGAGATAAAATTAAAACAAGTGGTGGTACTAAAAAAGTATCTCGATTATTTATCGACGCGAAGATTCCAAGTCACCAAAGAAAAACATGGCCGATTGTTGTAAACAATCATCAAGAAGTTGTTTTAATTCCTAATCTAGCTAAAAATATCAAGTATTTAACTACAAAACCCAATATATTTGTGGTAAAATTATAAACATCTTGGTGAGGTGAAATGCAATGCATAAAGATATAAAAGAAATATTATATACAGAAGAACAAATTGAACAAAAATGTGAAGAATTAGCTAATCAAATTGATCAAGATTATGCTGGTGAAGAAATTTTATTAGTTGGATTGTTGAAGGGATCAGTTCCTTTTTTAGCTGAACTTGGAAAACACTTAAAGAGTGATGTGACTTTTGATTATATGAAAGTAAGTAGCTACAGTGGTGTGGAATCAAAAACTTTAGTAGTTCAACAAGATTTAAAAGAAGATATTAGAGGAAAAAATATTTTAATTGTTGAAGATATTTTAGATACTGGAAAAACACTATATAATGTTAAACAAATGCTTTTAAAACGTGGTGTAAGAAGTGTTAAAATCGTAACATTATTAGATAAAGAAGAAGGTCGTGTATTTGATATGAAAGCAGACTATTCAGGATTTAAAATCCCTAATGCTTTTGTTGTTGGATATGGTTTAGACTTTAATGAAAAATATCGCCAACTTCCTTATGTAGGAATATTAAAAGAAGATTGTTATAAAAAATAGTAAGGAGATTGTATGAATAACAAAAAAGGTTTATTAAAATCTTTATTACCTTGGCTTATTTTATTAGCTGGTTTAAGTGTCATGATTCCCTTTTTAAATCAAGGAAACAGTCATGAAATTAAATACAATGAATTTGTTAAGGTAGTACAAGATGAAAAGGTACAAAGTGTAAAGATTACACCTTCTTCATTAGTGATTGATGTAGACGGGGTATATACTAAAAAAGTAGATGGTCAAAAGAAAGAAGTTTCTTTCTCTACTACAATTCCTAAAACTGATTCTGAATTAGATTCTTTAATTAATCTATTAGATGAAAAGAATGTTCAAATCAAAATGATCGATCAAAATGATCGTGGCATTTTTATGGAAATTGTGATGACATTATTACCATATGTTCTTATCATTGGCGCAATGTTCTTTTTAGTAAGAATGATGTCCAATGGTGCTGGTGGTAACGCTAAAGCCTTTGAGTTTGGAAATTCAAGAGCTAAACTTGAAAAGAATTCAAAAACACGTTTTAGTGATGTTGCCGGAATGGATGAAGAAAAAGAAGAAGTAAAAGAACTTGTTGATTTCTTAAAAACACCTAAGAAATTCTCTGATATGGGTGCTAAGATTCCTCGTGGTGTTTTATTAGTTGGACCACCAGGAACAGGGAAAACATTATTAGCGAGAGCTGTAGCTGGTGAAGCAAACGTACCATTCTATTCTATTTCCGGTTCTGAATTCGTGGAAATGTTTGTCGGTGTTGGTGCTGGACGTGTGCGAGACATGTTCAAAAAAGCTAAACAAACAGCACCATGTATTATCTTTATCGACGAAATTGATGCAGTAGGACGTCAAAGAGGTACTGGTATGGGTGGTGGACACGATGAACGTGAACAAACTCTTAACCAATTATTAGTAGAAATGGATGGTTTCTCTGGAAATGAAGGAATTATCGTTTTAGCTGCAACAAACCGTGCTGATGTTTTAGACCCAGCTTTATTAAGACCAGGTCGTTTTGACCGTCAAATTCAAGTAGCAAATCCAGATAAAGCAGCACGTGCTAAAATTTTAGCAGTTCATGCTCGTAATAAAAAATTCACTCCAGATGTTAATTTTGAAAATATTGCTCAAAGAACACCAGGTTTTTCTGGGGCTGAGTTATCAAACGTATTAAATGAAGCAGCTTTACTTGCAGTAAGACAAAATCATGATTTGATTACAATGGCAGATATTGATGAAGCTGTAGATCGTGTTATGGGTGGACCTGCTAAGAAGTCTCGTAAATATACTGAAAAAGAACGTCGTTTAGTTGCCTACCATGAAGCAGGACACGCTGTTATTGGTTTAACATTAGAAGACGCTAATAAAGTACAAAAAGTAACGATTGTTCCTCGTGGACAAGCTGGTGGTTATAACTTAATGACACCAAAAGAAGAAACATACTTCCAAACTAAATCACAATTAAAAGCAACTATTGCTGGATTTATGGGTGGACGTGTTGCTGAAGAAATTTTCTTTGGTGATGTAAGTTCCGGTGCTCATAACGATATTGAACAAGCAACAAGAATTGCTAGAATGATGGTGACTGAATTAGGTATGTCTGAACTTGGACCAATTCAATATGATTCAGAAAATGGACAAGTATTCTTAGGTCGTGATTACACACAACGTAGTAATACTCACTCTGGACAAATTGCTTATGAAATTGATGTTCAAGTACGTAAACTTATTGATGAATGTTATAATCAAGCTAAAGAAATTATTGAAGAAAATCGAGATAAATTATCTTGTATTGCAGAAGCATTATTAGAATATGAAACTTTAGCTGGTGAAGATATTGAATCATTATTTAATACAGGGAAAATGTTAGAACATCATAATGGAACTATTGATGAAACAAAAACAGAAGAACCTGTAGAAACTGAAAAAAAAGAATCATTAGATGATGCAGATGATTTATTAGATGAAATGAAATAAAAGCGTTCCAACGCTTTTTTTCATTTAGGAAAGGAGAAAAATATGAGTACTAAGGCAAAAAGAATATTTATTTTCTTTATCATAGCGTGTATGATTATCCCAATTTTTTCTTCCGTACTCTATTTATGGTAAAGAACAATGAAAGATTATTTAGTAAGAGGATTAGTAAATAGTAAAAATTGTCGTGTTTTTGCTTGCTCAACGACACATCTTGTTGATGAGGCAAGAAAACATCATGGTTTATGGCCAACAGCATCAGCTGCCCTTGGAAGAATGATGTCGGCTTCGTTGATGATGGATGCGATGAATAAAAATAATGAAAAACAAACCATTACGATTAACGGTGGTGGACCTATTGGTACGATGATGACAGTATGTCAAGGCAATGGTAAAATTAAAGGGTTTGTTGGAAATCCAGAAGTGCATTATACTTACAATGATACTGGACATTTGGCTGTAGGTGTGGCTGTTGGTAAGGAAGGAACATTACAAGTCATTAGAGACATGGGATTAAAAGAGCCATTCTGTGGAACTGTTCCTTTACAAACAGGTGAAATAGGTGATGACTTTTCATACTATTTTATGGCCAGTGAACAAACGCCATCAGTTGTTTCTGTTGGGGTATTAGTAGAAGAAACAAATGAAGTGATTGCTTCAGGAGGTTTTATTATTCAATTATTACCAGAAGCAACAGAAGAAGATATTTCTTATATTGAAGATAAAATGAAAGATTTTCCACCTATTTCTTCATTAATTCATGAAGGAAAAACGCCGGAAGAAGTCTTAAAAATGATTTTTGAAGATGTAGAAATTACAGAAACAAGAGATTTATTCTTTGAATGTGATTGTTCAAAAGAGAAGATGAGCAATGCCTTATCTACTATTGGTGTTAAAGAATTAGAAGATATGATTAATGAAGATCATGGTTGTGAAATTACTTGCCAATTTTGTAACAACAAATACCAATTTAGTGAAGAAGATTTAAAAAATATTGTAGATAAAATAAAACATGGACAAGATTAACTTGTCCATGTTTTTTGTTGGGGGGAATCCAACTTTGTTTAGGAATATAACTAGATAACTTACATCTATTTTGGGGAGGAAAATAGAGGGGGATTGGTAAGTTATCTAGTTATACTATTGACAGTGATCATTTTTTTATTCATTATTTTTTATAATTCGTGTAAAATAAAAACAGTAAAGGATGATAAAATGTTTAAGATTAGAGATATAGTAATAGAAAATGATGTAGTCATGGCACCGATGGCGGGTATTACCAATATGGCATTTAGAAAAATAGTGAAAGAATTTGGTGCTGGATTAGTATACTCAGAAATGGTGAGCGATAAGGCACTATGCTATGGTAATACTAAAACAATCGATATGTTACAGGTGGATGAAGCAGAACATCCTGTTAGTATTCAATTATTTGGTGGTGAAGTGGATACGATGGTGAAAGCTGCTATGTATATAGATCAACATTCTAACTGTGATATTATTGATATTAACTGTGGTTGTCCTGTTAATAAAGTTTTAAAAGCCAATGCTGGGAGTAAATTATTACAAAATCCTCAACTTATATATGAAATTGTTAAAGGAATAGTAGACCATGTTTCTAAACCGGTAACTGTAAAGATTAGAAGTGGTTTTGATCATGATCATATTAATGCAGTTGAAGTGGCTCAACTGATTGAAAAAGCTGGCGCAAGTGCTATAGCAGTTCATGGAAGAACACGTTCACAAATGTATGAGGGTAAAGCAGATTGGGATATTATTAGACAAGTTAAAGAAGCGGTCAGTATTCCGGTTATTGGTAACGGTGATATTCGTAGTGTGGCAGACGCTAAAAGAATGTTGGCTCAAACTGGATGTGATGCCATTATGGTAGGAAGAGCAGCACTTGGTAATCCATGGCTCATTAAACAAATTGTTGATAGCTTAAATCATCACGAAGATGTAAAAGAACCGACTTACCAAGAAAAGATTCAATTATGTTTACAACATGCAAAAAGATTAATGAAGATAGAACCTGAAAGAATTGCAATGTCCCAAATGCGAGGTCATGCACCTTGGTATATTAAGGGATTGAAATCTTCAGCTCAGGTAAAAAATGAATTATCAAAGGTGAATACTTATCAAGAATTAGAAACAATTCTTATGGATTATCAAAGAACTTTGGATGATTTAGATCAAGATGATAAAAATGTTTAATCAATGATTGACATTTTTTCTTTTTACTGTATAATCATAGTTAACAAGTAGGAAATAGGTGGAATTAAAAATGGTAAAAACATTAATTAAACAACTTAGAAATAATTTCCGTAATGGACGAATGTAAAACTGATTTATATTTATCAAACACAATTAAATAAAAATCAAAATAAACATTAAGAAAAGAGGAAATTAAAATGACAAGAGAATATAGATTTGAAACAAAACAATTACACGTAGGACAAGAAAATCCCGATCCAGCTACTGATTCAAGAGCTGTACCAATTTATCAAACAACATCTTACGTATTTAAAAATAGTGCTCATGCAGCAGCAAGATTTGGTTTAGCTGATGCAGGAAATATCTATGGAAGATTAACAAACTCAACACAAGGTGTTTTTGAAGATCGTATCGCTGCTTTAGAAGGTGGAGTTGCAGGTTTAGCTGTTGCTTCTGGAGCTGCTGCTATTGCTTATACAATTCAAGCACTAGCAAGTCAAGGAGAACATATCGTTGCTCAAAAAACAATCTATGGTGGAACTTCTAACTTATTAGCTCACACATTTACTCAATTTGGAATTACAACAACATTTGTTGATGCTCATAATTTAAAAGAAGTTGAAGATGCTATCCAAGAAAATACAAAAGCAATCTACTTAGAAACTTTAGGAAATCCTAATAGTGATATTCCTGATGTAGACGCTATCGCTGAAATTGCTCATAAACATGGTTTACCAGTTGTTGTAGATAATACATTTGGAACTCCATATTTATTTAGACCAATTGAACATGGTGCAGATGTCGTTGTTCATTCAGCAACAAAATTCATTGGTGGACATGGTACAAGCTTAGGTGGTGTCATCGTTGATGGTGGTACATTTGACTGGGCTAAAAGTGGTAGATACCCATGGATTAGTGAACCTAACCCAAGTTATCATGGTGTAAAATTTACTGAAGCTGCTGGACCAGCTGCTTTTGCAACATATATTAGAGCCATCTTATTAAGAGATACTGGAGCTACTATTTCCCCATTCAATGCTTTCTTATTATTACAAGGAACTGAAACATTATCATTAAGAATTGAACGTCATAATGAAAATACAAAGAAAGTAGTAGAATACTTATCTAAACATCCATTAGTAGAAAAAGTAAATCATCCATCATTACCTGATCATCCAGATCATGCATTATATGAAAAATATTTCCCTAATGGTGGTGGATCTATCTTCACATTCAATATTAAAGGTGGAGAAAAAGAAGCACATCAATTTATTGATCACCTAGAAATCTTCTCATTATTAGCTAACGTTGCTGATGTTAAATCATTAGTTATCCATCCAGCTACTACAACACATTCACAATTAACAGAAGAAGAATTAGCTGATGTAGGTATTCAACCAAATACAATTCGTTTATCAATTGGTACAGAACATATTGATGATATCATTGAAGACTTAGATAATGCATTTAAAGCAGTAAAATAATAGATTAGAGGATTACAGAATGTAATCCTTTTTTAATAAAAAAAAGTGAAAAAAAGATTATATTCGATATTTAATGACACAATTTATGATATAAAACGAGAAAATTATTGATATAATCAATAAAATTCTTTCTTTTTGTGAAAAAATGGATATAATAATGCCAAGGAGGAAAGTAGAAACAAATAAGTTTTGAAGTATAGCAATGAAAACAACAATTGAAATTCAACATAAAGAATTAAATATCAAAGATGTTAATATTGATAAATATATTAAAGAACAATTAAAAGAAAAAGGAGTAAAAGCAACAGATGTAGATACATTAAATGTTTATTACATTCCTGATCAATTAAATGTTTATTATGTAGCAAAGAAAAAAGACGGAACAGAAATCAAAGATTCATTTGATGCTCATTTAGTTCCTGAATATCCAGAAGCACCTGTAAAAAAAGCAACACGTAAAACACCAGTTAAAAAAGCTGAAAAACCAGCTGCTAAAGTAGCCGCTAAACCAGTTGTAAAACCTGTTGTTAAAGCTGCAGCTAAACCTACAGCTAAAGCTTCTAAAAAAGTTGCCTTAAAAAAATAATAAAGTAAACTTAAGTCTTTGACTTAAGTTTTTTTATGCTTAAATTGTATGATAAATCATATAAACAAAGTATTTGATAATTATTAGACATGGGTTAAAATAATAAGTTAGGAGATGATTATAATGGAATACGTAACTTTAAATAATGGTTTAAAAATGCCAATGGTTGGGTTTGGTGTATTTAGAGTGCCAGATAAAAAAGAATGTGAAGAATCAGTATACCAAGCTATTAAGGCAGGATATCGCTTAATTGATACAGCTGCAGCTTATACAAATGAAGATGCAGTAGGTGCAGCAGTAAAAAGAGCCATCAATGATGATATTTGTAAAAGAGAAGACTTATTTATTACTTCTAAATTATGGGTTCAAGATATGATGGACTATGATAGTGCTAAAAAAGGAATAGAAGCTTCTTTAAAAAAGAGTGGTTTAGAATACTTAGATTTATATTTATTACATCAAGCATGTGGCGATTATTTTGCTGCATGGAGAGCGATGGAAGATGCTTATCGAGAAGGATTATTAAAAGCAATTGGGGTTTCTAATTTCTATTCTAATATTTTGACTAACTTCTGTGAAGTTGTAAAAATTAAACCTGTTGTTAATCAAGTAGAATTACATCCTTACTATACACAAGAAAAAGCATTAGAAACAATGAAATACTATAATGTTATTCCTGAAGCTTGGGCACCTCTTGGTGGTGGAAGATACAATCCATTTGAAGATGAAATGTTAAAAGATATGGCCAATCATCATCACAAATCAGTAGGACAAGTTCTTTTAAGATGGAATTTACAAAGAGGCGTTGTTGTTATTCCAAAATCAACACACTTAGAAAGGATTAAAGAAAATATTGATTTATTTGATTTTGAATTAAGTGAAGAAGAAATGAATAAAATCTCATCATTAGATATGGGATATACTGGTTCAAGAGCAAAACACTTTGATCCTGAATTTGTAAGAATGGTATTAAATAATAAGATTCATGATTAATTAAAGGTTATTTTTATTGCCTATATTGACAATAATTTTGATTTAAGTTAAGATTAACGCGATGAATAAAGGCAATGAATAGAGGAGTAATAACAATCATTCATTTCTAGAGAGTCTTGGTTGGTGGAAAAGACAATGAAGATGTTATGAATAAAGACTAGGAGCCGCATCTTGGATTTAATTGATAAGATGACGTTAGCCACGTTACAGGCAAGACTATTTATGGATAGTTAATAAGGTTAATAGAGTAATCTATTAATGAATTTGGGTGGTAACACGATACTCTCGTCCCTTGGGATGGGAGTTTTTTATTTAGAAAAGGAGAAAACAATGGAAGAAAGAAAATTTAGCGAACAAGAATTAGTTCGTCGTGAAAAAATGCAAGAATTAATTGATCAAGGAATTGATCCATTTGGACAAAGATTTGATGTAACAGCTTATTCAAAAGAAATCAAAGAAAAATATGGTGATAAAACACATGACGAATTAGAAGAAATGGCTGTAGAAGTATCTATCGCTGGTAGAATTATGACAAAACGTCGTAAAGGTAAAGTATGCTTTATGCATATTCAAGATCGTGATGGACAAATTCAATTATATGTAAGAAAAGATACAATTGGTGAAGAAGCTTATGAAATTGTAAAAAAAGGTGATATTGGAGATATCATCGGTGTTAAAGGAACAGTGTTTATGACAAATACCGGAGAATGTTCAGTAAAAGTATCTGAATATACACATCTAACAAAAGCATTACGTCCTTTACCAGAAAAATTCCATGGTTTAACAGATATTGAAGAAAGATATAGAAGAAGATATGTAGATTTAATTATGAATGAAGAAGCAAAGAAAATTGCTTTCACTCGTCCTAAAATCATTCGTTCAATTCAAAATTATTTAGATAACAAAGGATATGTTGAAGTAGAAACACCTGTATTAAATCCAATCTTAGGTGGTGCTGCAGCAAGACCATTTGTTACTCATCATAACACTTTAGATACTGATTTCTATTTACGTATCGCTACTGAATTATCATTAAAAAGATTAATCGTTGGTGGTATGGATGCAGTATATGAAATTGGACGTTTATTTAGAAATGAAGGTATGGATAGAACACATAACCCTGAATTTACAACAATTGAAGTATATAAAGCATTTAGTGATTTAGAAGGAATGATGGATTTAACAGAAGGTATCATTTCTAATGCAGCTATGACTGTAAACGGTACATATGAATTAGACTATAAAGGACATCATATTTCACTAGCACCAGGATTTAAACGTGTATCTATGACAGACGCTATTAAAGAAAAAACAGGAATTGACTTTAACGAACATATGTCATTTGAAGATGCTAAAAAATTAGCTGAAGAACATGGTATCGAAGTAGAGGCACACTTTGGTTATGGACATATTATTAATGAATTCTTTGAAAAATATGTAGAAGAAACAATTGTAGAACCAACATTTGTATATGGTCATCCAATTGAAATCTCACCACTTGCTAAAAAGAACTTAGAAGATCCACGTTTTACTCAACGTTTTGAATTATTCATCTGTGGAAACGAATACGCTAATGCCTTTACTGAATTAAATGATCCAATTGATCAATATGAAAGATTTGCTGATCAATTAAAAGAAAAAGAATTAGGTAATGATGAAGCTAATGAAATGGACTTAGATTATGTTGAAGCCCTTGAATACGGTTTGCCACCAACAGGTGGAATGGGTATGGGTATTGATAGATTAGTTATGTTATTAACTGGACAAGAATCTATTCAAGAAGTTATCTTATTCCCTCAAATGAAACCAAAAAACAAATAAAATACGGATAAAATCAATATTTTTTAGATTTTGAATTTGTGCATACCATCTGGACAAATTAGGTAAGATAGAATTATAAGACTATGAAACGAGGTAGTGAATATGGAAAAAGATCCGTTTAAGGAATATTTGAGGGAGTCTGAACCGGATAAAGCTCATAAGGGTTATGCTTGGAGTACGGCAATTGGACTTCAGGCGGTGGACGGACTCAAACCATCTAAATATTTGATTGATACCGCCATTCAGAATATTGAAGGTAAAATCACGATGAAGGAAGCACAGAGTCTTATCGACAGTTACTATGAGGAAAGACCTGTCCATTTGTCTGATGACGAACGTACTGAAGAAGCTGATAAAGTTTCTTCTCGTATTGCTGAAATTCTTTCTGAGACAGCGTTCTCATTTTCTCCGAATGAGTATATCTCTATTCACCGCAAACTCTTTCAGGGGATTTATAAACATGCCGGAAAGATTAGAGATTACAACATTACAAAGAAAGAATGGGTGCTTGATGGGGCAACTGTTATGTATGGTAGTGCTTCAGAATTGAGATCAACACTTGAATATGATTTTTTGCAGGAGAAGGATTTTAGTTATAAAGGGCTTTCAATGGACGAGATTATTCATCATCTAGCGGTATTCATTTCAAGATTATGGCAAATTCATATCTTCGGGGAAGGCAATACGAGAACAACGGCAGTGTTCTTCATCAAATATTTGAGGACACTTGGGTTCTCTGCAACCAATGATATTTTTGCGGAAAATGCGTGGTATTTTAGAAATGCACTTGTCCGTGCAAACTATACGAACTTGCAAAAAGGTATTCACGAAACAACAGAGTATCTGGAAGCATTTCTTAGAAATCTACTTTTGAATGAGAAAAATGAGCTTCATAATCGAAATCTTCATATAAGTGAACTGTTGAATGAAGAAAAAGTGGACATTGGGGACACAAAAGTGGACATTCAAGACAGAAAAGTGGATATTGAAAGTGTACTTTCTGAAAAAGGCAGTGATTTCTCATTAAAAACGACGGTTCATATCCATAGACTTTTTGAAAAGTTTGGCTTTGATGAGGTATTTGGAAGAAGTGCAGTTATGAACCTTCTTGAACTGAAAGGTTCAGGTGCTTCAAAACTTCTTTCCAATTTGGTGCAGGCAGATATTATTGAACCAGTATCTGGTCACGGAAAAGGAAAATATAAATTCAAGAAGTAATCTATATCATTATTTGAAATTTTATAAAATCTTTCCAAAGATTGTCGACACAGTGTGTCGACAATCTGGTGCTTTACTTTCGTGGTCGCATTATAGAACTTTATTACAGGTCAAAGATTCTGAAGCTCGTGATTGGTATGAAAAGGAAGCTATAGAACAAACTTGGAGTGTTCGTACTTTACAAAGAAATACTTCTTCTCAATATTATTATCGTATGCTTCATGCGCAAAAAAAAAGAAACTTGTAGAAAATGAGATGAAAGAACTCACATCAAAGTATCAAAATGATAAGTTTGAGTTTATCAAAAATCCGGTGGCTACAGAGTTTTTATGGTTTTTGCAAGATACAGAATTTGGATACAGATGACATAGTTCGTTACTCCATAAAGTAAGTTCAATCAAGGTACATGGTGTGGCTATGGGTAACCAAATAATTTAGGGGGAAAGCCAAATTATTTAGGGGACA